>JAATEW010000315.1 GCA_015655535.1 Hyphomicrobiales bacterium
GCGCCAGGTGTGACCGCGCCGGCCGAGTTCAAAGCGGCGCTCATGCCGAGCCTGGGCGGCGTCACGCTTCTGCGGTTGCAGCTTTTCGGACATTACGCGCTCGCCGACGGCACGCTCCATTCCTGCCGGACCTTGCAGATCGATCCCAATCAGATTGCCCTGTCCTGCGAGGTGACGGGCCGTCTGGGCGATCGCATCGATCTCAAGCTCGATCTTTTGGGCGAGTTGCATGGGATCATCGCGGGGCTGATGGCGGCCGGATTGCGGGTTGACGTCGGTGACGCCTATCAGGATCGCATCGCGCAGAAACTTGCCTGGTTCAAGGCCTGTCTCGGCCAGGGCGCAAGCGATTTGGACTTGGCGTCCTTCAAGGAAAGACGGGCGCAGCGTATCGTGCCGAAGCAGACGACCTGCCAGTTCATGGATACCGAAGGCACCGTGCAAACCGCGCGAATCATCAATATTTCGACGTCGGGCTTGGCCCTCTACAGCCCGTATCGGCCGCCGGTCGGCGCCCCCATCGTTCTTGGCGGTGGTAAAGGGCGGCGCGGCCTGACGGTGCGCTGCTTCGAAGACGGATTTGCGATCGCTTTTCTCGAGCCGATCCCCGCCGCGGAATTCGGACCCTATATGGCCATCTAGTGCGGGACCGCTTTAAGCCTGCGCCGCGATCAGCTAAAATCCCACTCCGCTTTACCTGAGAAGGCTCAGGTGCGGGCAGGTGAGATGCGATGCAGGTTCGCGCGGATTTTTCACGTAAGGAAGTGGTTCGTCCCGGCGATGCAGAATGGGTGGCCTCGCCGCAGAAAGGCGTCGACCGCTTGATGCTCGATCGCATCGGCGACGAGATCGCGCGGGCGACGACGCTCGTGCGTTTCGAGCCGGGCAGTTTTTTCCCGCATCATGTGCACGGCGGCGGCGAAGAGGTTCTCGTCGTCGAAGGGCTGTTCGAGGACGAGCATGGCCGCTATCCGGCCGGCACTTATCTTCGCGATCCCATCGGCTCCTCGCATACGCCCTTCACCAAAGACGGCTGCCTGCTTTTCGTGAAGCTTTGGCAGTTTTCACCGAAAGATGTCGCACGCGTTGTCATCGAGACAAAGCCTGGCGAGTGGATGCGCGCGGGGCGCGATGGAATGGCAGTGCTGCCTCTGCATGATTTCGAAGGCGAATCGACTTATCTCATCCGCTTGGCGCCGGGCCTGCGATTGGAGCGCAACACGCATCCGGCCGGCGAGGAAATTCTCGTCCTCGATGGCGCGTTCAGCGACGAGCATGGAGATTATCCGGCCGGTACCTGGATCAGAGATCCGGCCGGCAGCGAACATACGCCTTATTCGACATCCGGCTGCACTTTGTTTGTCAAGGCCGGACATTTGGCGAAAGTCTGATTACGCCGCTGTGAAGTTGGAGAATTTCCAACTGGTTTTATGACAGCGCGCAGCTTTGGTCATCTCATTGTCATCCGAACACCCTAGAGCGGGCACGATAGCTCCTCTTGCGTTTCGAATGCGCTTTCAAAGCTCGTTTCAACGCATTTTTCCGATTGTCTTCCGGCAGCCGGAACGTGCGGATATGCGCAAGGCGCATAAGACGGAGCATTGTTTGGACGAAGGGAAAGCGATTGGTCGACAGTGTGAATGTGATGCGGCGGACAACGGCCGCTGGACTGAGCGCGGCTGTCCATCGCAACAAGAGCCTGTCGCAGGCGGGTGTTCTCGAACGTCTCTTCACTTTCGCCTTCAGAGGGCTGGTTTATCCGCAGATTTGGGAAGATCCAGCCGTCGATATGGAGGCCTTGGCGCTGCGTCCTACCGATCATCTTGTCACGATTGCGTCAGGCGGCTGCAATGTTTTGAGCTATCTCGTCGATGATCCTGCGAAGATCACCGCCATCGATCTCAACGGCGCCCATATCGCGCTCAACCGGTTGAAACTTTGCGCGGCGAAACATCTGCCGGATTACGAGAGCTTCTTCCTCTTCTTCGGCCGTGCCGACAGGCCCGAAAATATTACGGCCTATGACCAATTCATCCGCCCCAATCTCGATGCAACGTCGCGCGCCTATTGGGATGGACGGATGATGATGGGCTCGCGGCGCATCGCGCATTTTTCCAAAAATTTCTACCGCTACGGCCTGCTCGGCAATTTCATCGGCGCCACGCATGCCTTGGCGAGCTTCTATGGCTGCGATCCGAAAGCCTTATTGAAGGCACGCTCGCGCGAAGAGCAGCATGAATTGTTCGAACGGGTGATTGCGCCGCTCTTCGAAAAGCGCTTCATCCGCTGGCTGATCGGACGCCCCGCGTCGCTTTACGGGCTGGGGATTCCGCCGTCGCAATATAGGGCCTTGGCGCGCGACGGAGATGGCGACATGGTCGCGGTTTTGCGCGAGCGGACACGCCGCCTGGCCTGCGACTTCGACCTCTCGACGAATTATTTCGCTTGGCAGGCTCTCGCGCGCGGTTACGAAAACACGCCCGATCCGGCGACCCCGCCTTACCTCGAACGCGCTCATTTCGAGGCATTGCGTGGACGTTGCGACCGCGTTGACGTCCGCCACGCATCCATGATCGATTATCTGCAATGCTGCGGCAAAGACACGCTTGATGCCTATGTCCTGCTCGATGCGCAGGATTGGATGACGGACGATGATTTGACGGAGCTTTGGAGCGAGATCACGCGCACCGCGCGTCCCGGCGCGCGGGTGATCTTTCGTACCGCCGCCGACGAGAGGCTTTTGCCCGGCCGTGTGCCGGCCGACATCCTCTCGCATTGGACCTATGATGCCGCGCGCTGCCGCGCGCTCACGCGACAGGACCGTTCGTCGATCTACGGCGGCTTCCATCTTTATATCAAGGCGGACGCGTAACACGACGATTGATCTGGGTGCAGGACATGCAAGACGCCGCGATTTTGATGGACAAGATGTATCGCCACCAGCGTCACATCTATGATCTGACCCGCAAACCCTATCTGCTCGGGCGCGATCGCCTGATCGAGAGCTTGGCGCCGCCATCCGGCGGCTCAGTGCTCGAAGTCGGCTGCGGCACCGCGCGCAATCTCATTTGCGCCGCGAGGACTTACCGCAACGCCTATTTTTACGGCGTCGATGTCTCGTCCGTCATGTTGGCGCAGGCTCAAAGATCTGTGGATCGGGCGGGGCTTGCCGAGCGGATCACGCTGGCGCAAGGGGATGCGTCCAGCTTCGATCCGCAAGCTCTTTTTGGCCGCCGGCATTTCGACCGGATCTTCATTTCCTATGCTTTGTCGATGATTCCGCCCTGGCAGGAAACGCTCGTGCATGCGTTCGATCTTCTAAGCGCCGGCGGGTCTTTGCATGTCGTCGATTTCGGCGATCAGGCGGGCATGCCCATTTGGTTTCGCCGGGCGCTCAAAAACTGGCTCGATCTTTTCGATGTCGTGCCGCGTGTCGAGATCACACGCGAGCTGAGGGCGGAGACGCGCGCACGCGGCCTCATGCTGAGCCATCAGGCGCTCTATCGCGGCTATGCGTTTCACGCGATCGCCCAGGCGTAACGCCAAGCTACTCGATCAGGCTCTTCACCACGGGTGCCGTGGATCTGCCCGGCGGTGCCGCCGATTGCTGCCGCGGACGCGGCGCCGGTATCGACGCGGTTGGCGTGAGGTCGATGCCATTGTCGAGATCGTAAACGTCGTTGCGGAAATGCACGACATGATCGGGTGTCGCATAGCCGGTCAGATAGACCCATGCGACAGGCACCGGCTTTGTCAGCTTAATGTCCATCCGTGTGCCGAGCGCGATCGCCGCGTCGATCGTCTGCGCAGTCCAGCCCGATCCGGACGATGGATCTGGGCCGTTGTTATTCTCCAGCAGCCAGGCCGCGAGATCCTCGACTTTCGAGACCCGCACGCAGCCATGCGACCCGAACCGCACGCTCGCCGAAAACAGGCTTTTGGACGGCGTGTCGTGCATATAGACCGCATCCTTGTTCGGCATGTCGATGCGCAACGTGCCGAGCGAATTGGTCTCGCCCGAATCCTGCCGCAGCGTGAAAGAGGCAGCCGAATTGGTCGCCCAATCGATCGTTGTCGGATTCACTTCGGTGCCGCTCTGATCGAGGATGCGGATATGTTCCTTCGCGAGATAGCCGGGGTTGGCCTGCATATGCGGGATGATTTCATTCTTGACGATGGAGGCCGGCACCGTCCAGGTCGGATTGAGATTGATCGAAGTGATCTTGGCTTCGACCGTGGGCGAGGGATGATCGGTCTTGCCGACGACCGCGATATAGCGGCGGACGACTTTGCCGTCTTCGACGGCTTCGACATTGGCCGAGGGAATATTGACCGCGACATAGCGAGGCCCGAAAGCAAATTTGATCGCGCGCAGGCGCCGCGCCGAGGCGAGAAGCTGATTATAGCGCGCAATCGCCGTGATATTGAGCGCACGTAAAGTCTGGCCGCCGATCGCGCCCGTCTGTTCGAGCCCATGTCGCTCTTGGAAGCGTTTGACCGCCGCTTCGACAGCATCATCATAAAGGTCGCCTGAAACAGCCGTTGCTTCGAGATCGCCGCTGATCGTCAATCGCTGCGTCAATGTTGCGACGGCCGGTCCCGACGCGCCCGGCGCGAGCTTGGCGCCGAAGGGTACGACAGGCCAGCCGCCCGCTTCGACAATGGCGAGATATTTTTGCGCCGCCTCTTCGGTGAGGCGCGCCGTCTCAGCCGTGAATGTCGGTTGCGGATCTTTCGAGAGATAAAGATCCTCCGGCGCAGGCTTGGGCGCGGGAGGCTGCGCGGCGGCATGCGTCTCAACAGGCGTTTGCGGCGGGGCAGGCGCCGCAGTGCCGGGCGCCTGCTCGCCGGGCGCCTTTTCGGCCTTCAAGAGCGCTTCGATCGCGTCGGGATCGAATGTTTGCGCCATGGCGGAGCAAGGCAGAAGCGCCAAACCCATGACAGCCATCCGGCATGAGAAGCCGGAGACAAAACCGTGCCGACGCAACGCGAACATCGAAGCTACTCATCAACGCACGGCAGGCGCGCTGCCGGATAAGAACCTATTTCGCATGGAATAGTTAATGGACCGTGGCCGCAGCCTGGAGCGGCGGACATTCATATTGGATCGATCCGATACTTTTTAGTCTTTTTAATCGCATCGGATTGCCCCGAAAACCGCTTCACACTTTTCGGTCCGATGCTCTAACCACCAAGATCCCGCAGCAGCGCAAGCCGCTCTTCTTCATCTTCCGCCAGGAGATGGACATGCCATTCCATCGCGCCGGCCGAGATCGCTTCCTCAACCCATGCGCGCCTGTCTTCATCCTCGCCAAGCGCAAAGACGGCAAGCGCATGAAGCCTCGCACCGTCTCGCTTTGCTGCGATGACGATTCCCTCGGTAAAATCCGGCAGGCCCTTCGCTTCGTCGTCGCGCACCGGATAGATGGAGCAGATCGTGCGGCGCCGCGAGCGGCCATACCAGGCGTGAAAACGCGGTCCCAACACGCTGCCGGTCAGAGATGCGAGCGGCGCGTGAGAGAGCAGAGGGGCGATGACGGCGGACCGTCGCTGGGGACTGGAGAGCCGTCCCGCCGTCATCGTTGGGGATTGGGGTGGCATCGGGGCGCCACCCCAAAGGCCGGGCGCGAAAAAGGGATCGATCGTTCGCATGGCGCCCGTCCTTTGTTCCTAGACCGTGATGTTTGATGATTCTGTTCGTTTAGAGCGGGATGCGGCGGAAAACCGCTACGCACTTTCCTCATCCCGTTCTGTGAACAAACATAGAACATTTACGCGAATCGTCAAGCGAAAAAGGCGTCTGGATCAGATTTCAGGCGGGCGAAATGCTCTGGCCTGCCGGCACGGCCGCGCGCAGCGCCGGCTCTTCAAGGCAGGCTTCCGCCACGAGCCTGTCGGTGGCTGCTTCGATCCTGGTCTGAAGCAGCCGCATGAAGGTCTCTTTATCGAAGCCCGGCAGAATCGGTTCCAGAAATTCAATCACGATCCGCCCGGGCCGCCGCCAAAAACTACGGCGCGGCCAGAAGAGGCCGGTGTTCAAGGCAACAGGCACGCAGATCGCGCCGGTTTCTAGATAAAGATGCGCGACGCCGGATTTATAATGCGGCGCGGCGCCGATAGGGCGGCGCGTGCCTTCCGGAAAGATGATGAATTGCCGTCCCTGCGCGATATGCTCTCGAACGAGCGGGGTGAGTTGCGTCAGCGCGGAGCCGCGTTTCGACCGGTCGATCCCGATCAATCCGCCGCGCTTCAGATACCAGCAGAAGAAGGGGATGATCATCAATTCGCGTTTCAGCACGAAGGAAAAATCCGGCGCCTGCGTCGTCAGCGAAAATGTTTCCAAGAAAGACTGATGTTTGGAGGCGATGATGCAAGCGCCGTTCGGCAAATGCTCGGCACCCCGGAATTCGAGTTTCGCACCGCAGATCCTGTCGAGAAGCCAGATCGAATTGCGGGCCCAGAGCCGGGCGATATTTTGAACCGCGTGCCGCCCGAAGATAAGGCAGGGCGAGCCACCGACCAAAAGAACGATGAGCTGAATATAGAAAAGCAGATTAAAAAGGATCGATCGGATGAAGATCACGTGATGGGCGCCTCCGAGCCACGGTGCCACATTATACAGCCACCCGGAGGTAAAACACGAGCGATCCCACGGTCACGGACGCGCGACCTGCGAGTCAAAGCCGGGTACCTCTTCGGCGGGGAAATCGCGCTCCGGAGCTGAAATCACGAAAATTCTCGCTGTCAAGTGCACGGTATCTTGCGCGAAACTTGCTTTTGGCCAGTGAAGTTCCGCTAATCTTCGGAACGGGGCGGATGGCGGCCAGGCTGTGCTGCCGGGCGACGGGCAAGCCATAGCGGGGCGCGAAGCATGAAAAACCTCTGGGTACGTAAATCCATTGCTCTTTTGCAGGCCGAAGCCAATGCGCCCGAAGGCGAATTTAGCGCGACCGAGGGGATAAACCTGCGCCGGTCGCTGTCGCTGACGAGCCTGATCTCGCTCGGGATCGGCGGTATTATCGGTGCCGGTATTTTCGTGCTGACGGGTCATGCCGCAGCCTCTTATGCGGGTCCTGCCATCAGCCTGTCTTTCGTTCTTTCGGGCGTGGTCTGTGCGCTGGCGGGCTTATGCTACGCGGAAATGGCCTCGACCGTGCCGATCGCGGGCAGCGCCTATACCTATGCCTATGCGACAATGGGCGAATTCATCGCCTGGATCATCGGCTGGGATCTCATCCTCGAATATGCTTTCGGCGCGA
Source organism: Hyphomicrobiales bacterium (assembly GCA_015655535.1). Taxonomy (GTDB): domain Bacteria; phylum Pseudomonadota; class Alphaproteobacteria; order Rhizobiales; family Beijerinckiaceae; genus Methyloferula. The sequence goes on from JAATEW010000315.1 coordinate 7,260, forward strand.
CAACTGTCGCGATCGGCTGGTCCGACTATGTGACCAGTTTCTTGAACGGCATCGGGATTCATATTCCAAAGGAATATACGGCGACGGCCTTCGTTTTCGATCCGGCCACCAGCGCCTGGTCCTATAGCGGTGCGATCGTCGATCTTCCGGCGATGTGCATCGTTGCGCTGATTTCGACGCTGCTCGTCATCGGCATTCGCGAATCCGCCAAGGTGAATAACCTTTTTGTGCTCATCAAGCTTGCCATCGTCGTCTTGTTCATCGTCGCGGGCATATGGTTCGTCAAAACCTCGAATTGGGTGACGGCGGCCAATCCGGAAGGCTCGTTCTTTCCGCCGAACCTGGGGCCGGGACAATTCGGCTTCAGCGGCCTGGTGCGCGGCGCCGGTGTGGTGTTCTTTTCCTATATCGGCTTCGATGCCGTCTCGACGGCGGCGCAGGAGGCGCATAATCCGCAGCGCGATATTCCGCTCGGCATGATGGGATCGCTCGCGATCTGCACCGTGCTTTATGTGCTCGTGAGCTTCGTCATCACCGGCATCGTGCCTTACGATCATTTGAATGTGCCGGATCCGATCGCCTTCGGCGTCGATGCCGTCGGACTCACGTGGCTCGCGCCGTTGATCAAGCTAGGCGCGATTTTGGGCCTGAGCTCGGTCATTCTCGTGCTGCTGCTCGGCCAGTCGCGGATCTTTTTCACCATGTCGAAAGACGGGTTGCTGCCGGAGGTGGCAAGCCGCGTCCATCCGACCTTCCGGACGCCCTATGTGACGACGATCCTGATGGGCGTGATCGTCGCCGCGCTGGCCGGCATCCTGCCGATCGGGCTTGTCGGCGAGCTCGTCTCGATCGGCACTTTATTCGCTTTCGCGATCGTCTGTTTCGGTGTTTTGACGCTGCGCATCATGCAGCCGAATCTCCACCGCCCCTTCAAGACCCCCATGGTTTTTCTGGTGGCGCCGCTCGGCGCCGCTTCGGCGATTTTTCTGATGGCGGGCCTGCCGGCCGATACCTGGATCAGACTCGGGATCTGGCTTGCGATCGGGCTGGTGATCTATTTTTTCTATGGCAGCAAGCATAGCCGTGTGGCGCAGGAGGAGCCGGCCGCCGCTCCGGCGGAATAACCGGCAGAGTTTTTGCTCTGTCGGAGGCAGGCAATGTTATAGCCGAGGCAATTGGGGAAGTTCCCTCATGCTGAGGAGGCTGCGTAGCAGCCGTCTCGAAGCACGAGGGAAAGGGATTTAACCGGCGTAAAAACCAACGGACCCGAATGGACGTCACGACGGAAGTCACTCCCAGCGAAGCCGGCACGATCCTCACCGTCGATCTCTCGGCGGTGGTGGCCAATTGGCAGACCTTGCGGCTCATCTGCGGCGAGGCCGAATGCGGCGCCGTCGTCAAGGCCGATGCTTACGGCCTGGGGCTGAAGCCGGTCGTCACGGCGCTTTATGAGGCAGGCTGCAAGACCTTCTTCGTCGCCCATGCCTTCGAGGGGCGCGCGGCCCGCGCCATCGCACCAGAGGCCGCGATCTATGTCTTGAACGGCATGCGCCCGGACACCGCGCCGCTTTACGCCGATTTCAATCTGGCGCCGGTGCTTTGCTCGGTGCCGGAGATCGAAGATTGGGGGCAATATTGCGCCGTCACGGGGCGGCGCACGCCTGAGGGCAGATTGCTGCCGGCAGCCTTCCGCTTTGAGACCGGCCTCAACCAGCTCGGCCTCAAGCCCTATGATCTCGAACATGGCATTCATCTGTCGCATCTCTTTGACATTCGGCTGATCCTGACGCAGCTCGCCCAGGCCAAGCATGAGGCAGTGATCGCAAAGCAGATCGAAAAGTTCGAAATCATGCGGGCGAAATTGCCGAACGTGCCTGCCTCCGTCGCGCATTCAGGCGCGATCTTCTTGGAAGCCAACCCGCTCTATGATGTGGTCCGGCCGGGCTATGCGCTCTATGGCGGCAATCCCGTGCCGGGACGCCCGAATCCGATGAAACCCGTCGTGCGGCTCGAAGCGCAAGTGATCCAGGTGCGCATCCTCGAGCCGGGAGAACGCGTCGGCGAAGATCAAGGCTGGGTTGCGCGCGGGCCGCGCCGTATCTCGACGATCAGCGCCGGTTTTGCCGACGGCGTTCCGCAAAGCCTCACTAGATCGGGCTCGGGCGGCGCGGTCATTTCGCAAGGCAAGCGCTGCCCCTATATAGGCGGAGTCGGCATGGATCTCGTGGCGGTGGATACGAGCGATTCAGGCTATGTCGAACGCGGCGACATCGTCGAATTGATCGGGCCATCGATCACGATCGATGATTTCGCGGCGGCGGCGGGCCTCAGCGGCTATGAGGTTTTGACCGGCCTCGGCCAGAGATGCCACCGCAGGTATCAGAAGCTGTGACGGCGGTCGCGTTTCGAGAGGAGACGAGCATGGAAATCAAAGAAGGCCCCTGCCTCGCGGCCATGTCCTGCGGCAAGCCCGTCTATCTTGTCGTTCTGCTCGACGAGCCGGGCGCGGCCGATGCAAAACTGATCGATGTCGCGATCAATTGGCAGCCGACGATGCTCAAGGCCGATTTTCTTTTGGCCGAAGCGCCTTTGCCCGGCAAGGATGAGAAGAGCCGCAAATGGTTCGAGACAGAGGGCAAAAGTCGGGACGAGATTCTTGCTGGCATTCGCGAGGCCGCCGCGCATCTCAATGCGTTTCTGGATGAGATGCTCGCCAAGCGCCGTCTCGATGACAGCCATCTGGCTTTGGTTGGCTTTGGGCAAGGCGCCGACATGGCACTCCACGTCGGTCTGCGCCGTCCCAAAACCATGGGCTCAATCGTTGCCTTTTCAGGCACCTATAGCGCGGGCGATGTGACGGGCGAAGAGATCGTTTCGAAGCCGCAAATCCTGCTCGTCCACGGCGATGCCGATCCGGTCGCGCCGCTCGATGCGATGACGAAAACCAAAGAGGCTTTGAAGGCGCTCGACGTGCCGGTCAAGAGCATGAGCCGCAAAGGCACCGGCCATCTGATCGATGACGACGGCGTCATGGGCTGCGAGGCCTTTCTGGCGAAGACGCTGATCAAGCCGAAGGTCAAAAAAGAAGATCATGATCATGACCATGATGATCACGCCCATGACGATCATGCGCATGATGATCACGACCACGATCACGCGCATTAGAGCATCGGACCCAAAAGTGGGAACCGGTTTTGGGATAATCCGATGCTCAAACAAAAATAGAGCGCTGCTAATGACTTTTTGAATGTCCGCCCTCTGGCGGGCATTCGCGAACCTATTTCCGTCTTCAACCCTTCACGGCGGCGTCATAGCCTGCCTTTGTGAGTTCGATCGTCTCGCCGTCCGTGACGACGAGCTTCTTCTGGCTGAGCAGCGAGACGATGGCGGAGAGGATTTTCCGTCCTTGATGCCGGTCGGCTCCTTGGCCTCATTAATGCTTTCACACCAGACGGAGCTGCCGATCCGTTCCTCGCCGAGCGGGGTGTCGTGGGCCTCATTGGTGAGGATCGCGCGCAGAAGTTTCATTTCATTTTCGGTCAGTTCACTCATGCGTCGGGCCTTTTGGCTTGATTTGGCGTTTACGTGTCCGAGACCCATAGCGCGGGACACAGCGAAACAGGAGGCTTGCCCCATGGATGTCAAGATCGAATGGACCGAAGCCACATGGAATCCGATCTACGGCTGCACACGCAAAAGCCTTGCCTGTAAACATTGCTACGCTGAGGCCACGACGGCGGAAAATGCCGCGCCCGGCCAATGGGGTCATGGCTATGCCGAAGCGGGCGGCGGCTGGACCGGCAAAGTCGAGGTCCAGGGCGATAAGCTGCCCTTGCCGCTGACGTGGGCGGAGCCGAAGCGGATTTTCGTCAATTCGATCGCCGATGTCTTTCACGAGAGCCTGCCCAAGGAGCAGATCGACCGGGTCTTCGCCATCATGGCTCTGGCGCCGCGCCATATTTTCCAGATCCTGACCAAACGGCCAAAGCAGATGCAGGACTATATGGCTGACGCCGGCACGCCGGCGCGTATCGAAGCTGCCATGTCGGATTTCGCGATGATCGCGCCGCCGCGCAAGATCGATCGATGGCCGCTGCCGAATGTCTGGCTTGGCGTGACGGCCGAAAACCAGAAAGAGGCCGATCGCCGCATTCCACTTCTGCTCGAAACGCCGGCCGCGCTGCGCTTCGTCGCGGCGGAGCCTTTGCTTGACAAGCTCGATCTCAAGGTCGGGTCGTGGCTGCCGGGCGAAGGCGCCTCGGGCACAACCATCGATTGGGTTGTGGGCGGCGGCGAATTCGGGAAGGACGTCAAGGTTTGCCAGCCCGAATGGGCGCGCGATCTGCGCGATCAATGCGCCAAGGCGGGCACGCCATTTTTCTGGAATCATTTTGGCACCCATGCGCCGGCGGGCGAGGCCGCGCGCCAGATCGACGGTGTGATGCATGAGGCTTTGCCGAAGGTTTAGCAAAGCCGCTAAAAATGCAGTCTTGTCGTCATTGCGAGGGGAGAAGCCCCGAAGCAATCCAGGAAATCCAGGAGCATGGGCTGTGAGACAATGGCCCTGGATTGCTTCGCTGCGCTCGCAATGACGTGCTAAACTCTGGCGCATGGAATGTCGGCCAGTAGAAGAAAAGGCCGTTAGAGACCCACATGCTTCAAGCCACGCACCATCTCATGGTCGAGACGAAAGGCAAGGGCCTTACCGAGATCACGGCTGAGGTCAATCGCTGGCTCACGGCGCAAAAGATCGAGACAGGGCTTTTGACGCTTTATTGCCGCCATACCTCCGCGTCGCTGCTTGTGCAGGAAAATGCCGATCCCGATGTCCAGAAGGACCTTCTCACATTTTTCGAGCGCATCGCGCCGGAAGGCAAAGGCCTTTATGTGCATGATACCGAAGGGCCGGACGACATGCCGGCGCATATCCGTGCCGCGCTGACGCAGGTTCAACTTTCAGTTCCCGTCGAAGCGCGCCGTATGGCGCTTGGCACCTGGCAGGGGATCTATGTCTTCGAACACCGCGCCGCGCCGCATAGACGCGACATCGTACTTCATCTGATCGGCGAGTAATTCGCGATCCTATCGAAATGCGGGAACGCCCTCGATCCGCCTGATCGGCCGGATCTCGACCGTCTCAAACGGCTTCGGCGCCGCCTGTTGCTCTCCGAAGCTGGGAGCGGATGCCAATTTCGTCACACGCACCAATTCGAAATGCTGGATGAAGACTTTTTGGATCGCGGCCAGTTCGGTCCGATGCGGCACGCTTTTGGCGTCGGTGATCGGGACGAAATCCTTCGTGGCGTGGTCCTCGCTTGCGCTGCGATCCTGGGTTCCCTTGAAAACGAGCAAGCCTCTATCCGTCACGACCGTATCGCTTTTTCTCAGCGTGTCGTCGCGTAGAAAAATAGCGAGCGCACCGGGGTTCTGTTTCTGCATCGCCGCGAGTTCTTCTGCCAATGCCGATGCATGAGGTGGCGGGTCAGTGATTTGGATCGCGGGGTTGAAGGCGGGTCTATGCGCGACATGCTGCCGTGGTTTGACGCGGGCGTGCCTGGGCGCATATGGTCTGAAAGGAGGATAGGTCTCGGCTGGCGGCGCATAAGAGCTCTGCCCGAACCAGAAGCCGCCGCCAAATGGAAAATCGGGATATTCGGACGAGGCGGCGGGCTCGATTGAGGTAACACTCGCCAAACCGAGTACCGTCAGACCGACACAAATGGTTTGCTTGAAATTCATTGAAAATCGCATGGATCGAATTGATCTATGCAGGGTTTGTGACGCAGGTCTCCCTTGGGTTCAACGACCTTCTTAACTTAATGTTAACGGTGTTTTTTCGGTGGAAGGGGCAATCCCGAACCTTCGTGCTTTGAGACGGCTCTAAAGGGCCTCCTCAGCAAGAGGTTTGGCCTCAGTTCAGGCGGGCGACGACGGCCAGACGCTTGATCTCGCCATTGCGATAGGCCTGAAGAAAGGCCTCATAATCTTTGACCGACACACAGCCGTTTGAATCGCCGTTCGGGCCAAGCATATAGCGATGCACCAAGAGACCCGCGCGGCCATAGACGTCGCCGTCGCCGATGGGCGTCAGGCGGAGCGCCTGCACGCCATGGAAAAGCGACTCGCGCAGCGTGAGATCATAAATATGCGGCGGCGTCGCGCCACGCATCCGTTCGCTCACGTAACGTGGATTGTCCAACCGGTCGCCTAGTCCCGAATGCGCTTCCAATTTCCGCCCATCGGGCAAATAGACAGTGCGCGCGGTGATATCGTAGACGGCAGTATAGCGATCATAGGCGCCTGACGGTTGCGCCGCGACGCTCGGGGCGGGCGTCGTCCGCACGGCGCCGTCTTCCGGGTTGGCATAAGCGAGGGCGGGGCCCGGCTGCTGGTCGCCCATTCCGAAGAGTTTCGCAAAGATGGAGCGCGTGTCGGCGGCGGCCGCTGCCTGCGGCGTCCAGGCGGCGGTTTTGCTCGGCGCCGTCTGGCGGCCTTCCGGCTTCGCTGTGTTGTTTGCAGATTGCGCCACCAGATCGGAGGGACGCGGCATCGGCACAGGAACGTTCTGAAGGAATTGCGGAACCGCGGGGACGGGGGCAGGTACGATGTTTTCCGCGTCAGCGACGGTTGTCTTAGCGGCGTCCGCCGTCCGTGTCGGATCGAAGCCCGCTCTCAGCGGCGCGCTTTGGGCGAAGGGGATCGGCACAGCGCCCAAGGAAAATGCCGGATTCAGCAATTCGCCATAGGGATTTGAAGCGGCCGGCGCGGCTTCGCCCGCGGATGCGGCGACCTGCGCGTGTTGCGCCGCCGGCTTGTCATCGCCGCTGGTGGCGGCGAAGCGGACATAAAGGAAGCCGGAGCCTAGCAATACGCTGAGAACAAGACAGACGGGACCGGAAACGGCCCGGGAAAAGTCCCGAAATGTACGGCCGCGGCCCTCGATGGGGTAATCCTGCGGCGTGCAGATCTCGTATGTCATTCGCCCCGCTCAGCCCGTTACTTTATCGAGCGCCTTTTGGCTTAGCTTAAGTTTGGCCTCTCCGAGCGGTAAGCGATGTCCGGACGGCGGCCAGCAAGCCTGTTGTTATTGGCGCTGCTTGGTTAACTGCCACTTAAACGTGTTGATTTTTCATATGACACAGGATTGTGACCAAGAAAAGGTGAAGCCCGAGGAACCTTTTCGCAGCCCGGGCGTTTGGTCCGAGCAAATTCTCGAATCTTTCCTGGAAACAACGCTTTGCATCTCTCCCCGGGGCGTTGCTAAATCTACACGCGTGAACACTATTTACATTGCAGCGCGCGCCAGGCCCCTTTCAGCGTCCCACGATGGCTTCCGGCGTTCCGACGTGCAGTCAGAATTCGTCGGATCTTTGACGTTGAGCGTCCTTCTTTCGAGATTCGGATAGCTCTTCAACCCTCGGCAAAATGGCGGTTCTGAACCGCCTCCGCGACAAGGCTGCTGATAATGCGGTGCGGGTCGTAAGATTCGAATTCCTGTGCCATGGCCGCAGCGCGGCTTTTATAAGTGGGCGTGTCGAAAGCAAGCCGAACCGCGCGCTTGATGTCAGCGGGCTCCGGATGATCCGTCCCAAGGCTGATCCCGACCCCCGACCATGTGACGCGCGCCGAGACTTCCTTCTTGTCCTCGGTCGTCCCCGCGATGACAAGCGGAATGCCGAGGCTGAGCGCATTGAGAACCGAGCCATAGCCGCCGTTCGTCACAAGGAGGTCGAGTTTCGGCAAGAGCCAATCGAAAGGTAGAAATTCCGCGATGCGGGCATTCGGCGGGATGGTGCCGGGGAGCGTCTCGATCGGCCGCCCGCCGGTCGCGGCCACCACCAGCAAATCCGGTTCGTCCGCGAGCGCCGCGAAGGCTGGCGCGATCAAGCGGCCAAGATCGAAATTCGCGACCGTGCCTTGCGTGACAAGCACGATCTTTCGTGGGCCGTCGAGGTCGCCCGCCCAATCGGGCAAGGGAAAAGCGCGCGCCGGCGTCGGAAGCGCACCTATGAAGCGGAGGGTCGACGGCAGATTCCGGCGTGGATATTCGAGGCTCGGGACGCCGGGCTGGAGATAGAAGTCCGGAAGCATGACCGACGCGTCGAAGAAACTCGTCATCGCCAGGGGTGGGCGGCCGAGCTTGTCGAGCATGCTATTTAGATAATGCACAAGAGGCATCATGTAGCCGTCTTGGGCTTTTTTCGCAATTTCCCGATAGGCGGCACGTTCTTCTTCATTGCGTGCCGGCGGAAGCCCGGAAAAGGGCAATGCGCCGTCATCGCGCGAAAATCCTAGAAAGATCGCTCCGCAATGGATAATGGCGGGGCGCTTCGAGCGTGGCCCAAGCAGCATCGGCAGGGTCGCGTAGAAGAGCCCGCCCGCGATGATGACATCCGGCTCGAATTCGTCGGTGAGCGCTTGAAGCCCCGCGTATTGATCCGGCGTGCGCTCCATGAAAATGCGCTCGAAATTGACCCTCAATGTCTCGAAGCCCTGCGGCATCAGCTTCCGCTCGGGAAAAAACGTGTCGAGGTCGCGCATGTCGACATCGGCTCTGCCAGGAAACGGGCGGAAGCCGAGCCCGTGGGCCTCGGCGCTGCTGCGAAATACGCTCGCCGTATAGGCGATGACCTCGTGGCCGTCTTCGGCGAGCATGCGCCCTGCGGCGAGGAGAGGGTTGAGGTGGCCCGCAAGCGGAGCGGCGGTGACAATGATTTTCATCTCTTCATTTTCCATGGAAACATGGGCGTGCTTTTCGCAAAGCACGCGCAATCGAATGGGCCATGGAAGATCAGGAGGACGGGTTACAAAACGATTGCAGCACAACAGCGGGATTACCGTTGCAATATGGAGACGAGCCGCTACTTGCCGGCCCGGGACAAAGCCCGCTCAGCATCTCCGATGGCCTCCGGCGTTCCGACATGCAGCCAGAATCCATCGAGTCTTTGTCCGTAAAGACGGCCTTTTTCCGCTGCCTCGAAAAAGAAGGGCGCAAGGCGGAAAATATCCTCGTCATGCCCGGCAAAAAGCTCCGGCTTGATGATGCCGACGCCCGTATAGACGAAAGGCGCGACCTGGCGCTCCTTGCGCCTTTCGAGCCGCGCATCGGGGTCCATTGTGAAATCGCCGGGCCAATCCACGCCGATGCTCGCGGCCGAGGCCGCGACGAGCAGCAGAATGTCCATTTTGTCGGGCGCCCAATGTTCGGCCAGCATCGCGAGATTGTCGCGCGTGCCGCCGACCCAGAAGGCATCCGTGTTGCACAGAAAAAACGGCTCCGTACCGAGCTCGGGCAAAGCCTTGCGAATGCCGCCGCCCTGATCGAGAAGCTTGCCGCGTTCGTCCGAGATCACGATGTGGGGAGCGGTGCGGTTGGCAAGGTGGGTTACGATCTGATCGGCGAAGTGATGCACATTGACGACGGCCGTCTCGACGCCGGCTTGGGCGAATCGGTCGAGCATATGGTCGATCAGCGGTTTGCCCCCGACTTTGACGAGCGGTTTCGGCAAAGTGTTCGTCACGGGCCGCATGCGGGTGCCGAGACCGGCGGCGAAGATCATAGCTCTTTTTGGCATGAAGGGATGAGGCATCGCTTGCTTTAAAACGTCATGATGTCGATTTTAGCAGACGCGGAAGATAAGTTTCGTACCAGACCCTCACTTCTGCCATGACAGGATGCGCCAGGTTTTTGACAAGATAATTTTCGACGCGCGGCAGATGCGAAAGATATTGTGGTTTGTGGTCGCGCTTGTCGAGCCTTGCGAAAATGCCGAGGATTTTCGTTGCCCGCTGCGCGCCCAGGAGCGCATAGGCGCGGGCAAACGTGCCGAGGTCGAAGCCTGGGTCCGCCTCGCGGCGCGCCCGCGCATAATGGCCAAGCAGCTTCAATTCGGCCTCGTTTGGTATAGTGGTCCTGGCATCCTGCAGGAGCGAGACGACGTCATAGGCGGGGTGGCCCAAGACGCAATCCTGAAAATCGAGCATGCCGATTCGGGCGGCTCCGCGTCTGTCCGGGAGCCAAAGAATGTTCGGCGAATGATAATCGCGCAGCGTCCAGCTCTGCGGTGCCGTGAAGATTTCATTCAAGGCATGCCGCCATAAATTGACGTAGGTCGATTTGGCGCCCGACGCGAGGTTGATGCCGGCGATATGCGGCACGTACCAATCGACAAGCAGTTCGACTTCGATGGCGAGCGCGTCGAGATCGTAAGGCGGAATGTGGTAATCCACATCCTCGGTGACGGGAATCACCGGCGGCAGACTGAGGCCGTGCAAATGGGCGAGCGCGGCGATGGCCTCGTCATAGCGCTCCATGATCATGCCTTGAGCGTCGGCGATCGGCTCCGTGCCGAGATCTTCGAGCAAGGCGAGACCCGCTTTGAGATCGCAATCGTAGATTTTGGGCGCTGAAAATCCGAGCGCGCGCAAACCGCGATCGATGGCGATGAAAGGCTTGATATCTTCGGCGAGCCGCGCGATCGCGCTATAGGGCTTGCCGAAGCGCACCGGCGGTCCGTCGGGTCTCGGCGGCGACATCACCAGAATGGCGGTCTCGCCGCCGGGCTTGACCAGTCTCTCATAGAGCCGCGTCGACGCATCGCCCTGCATGAATTGCCGCTTGGCGTCGAACCAGCCCGAGCGGCTCAAGAGCTCATGAATGGCTTTGGCCTGCGCGAGCCTGGCCGCGAAAACGCCGACCCCGGTCAGGACCGCGATGCGCTGCGTAGCGCCTTGCGCGGAATCGAGATGGAAGGCGATATCGAGCCTGTCGGCGGCAAGGACATCGCCGGCCCGCTCCGGCCATTCGACGAGGACGAGCGCGCCTTCGGCGGCTTCGTCCCAGCCGAGTTCTGCTATGTCCCTTGGATGGGTGATCCGGAAGAGATCGGCATGCACGATCGGATGCGTCGGCGTCTCATAGATCTGCATCAAGGTGAAGGTCGGGCTCGGCACTTCGAGCTCGTGATCGCCGGTCAAAAGGCGGATGAGGGCGCGGGCAAAGGTCGTCTTGCCGGCACCTAGCTCGCCGGACAAGGTGAGGAGATCGCCTGCATGAAGCCAGGCGGCGACATCGCCTGCCAATGCCGATGTCGCTGTCTCGTCGGAGAGATCCACACGCCAAGTCGAATGGCGAGGCGTATCGTTTGGCGCCTCAGCGGCCATCATCCTTCTTTCCCCCGATCGCTTCGCGCTGGCGGAGCCGCCGCCAAAGGACGATCACATAATGCAGCCGCGGAGCCTATTCCAGCTAACCTTGCGTCCGCCTTTCCTGGCGCGGGCTCTCGGACTCCGGCCAAGCGTCGGCCCTCACATTCCCCAGCTTCACACCCTGCGCGGGAAAGATGCAAGTCACCGTGGTGCCTTCGCCCAGGACCGAATCGATCAAGACGCGTCCGCCATGCAATTCGACCAAAGACCGGACGATGGAAAGGCCAAGCCCGACGCCGCGATGGCCGGAACCCGATGTCTCGCTGTGAAAGCGGTTGAACACGCGGTCGAGAACGTCCGAAGGTATCCCACGGCCCTGATCGCTGACCTTGAAAACGATGTCATTGTCGCGGCGCAATGCCGCCAATGTCACGCTCTGGCCGCGCGCCGAAAATCCGATCGCGTTCGAGAGCAGATTGAACAGAATCTGGCGGACGCGCTTGGCATCGGCCCGGAAGCTGCCGATGTCGTCGAGCGCGATGATCCGCAAATGAATGTCGGAATCGCTCACCCGGTCCTGGATGCCTTGCGCGGCGGCTTTCATCGTCTCTTTGATATCGACCTCTTCGAGCTGAAGCTCCATCGCATCCATGTCGATCGAGGCAAGGTCCAGAATATCGTTGATGATGGCGAGCAGCGCGGCGGAGGAGTTCATCACATAGCCGATATATTCGCGCTGTTTGTCATTTAAGGGGCCGATGGCGCCGTCGCCCAGCAATTGGATGAAGCCGATGATCGTGGTGAGCGGCGAGCGCAGCTCATAAGAGACGTGATGAACGAAATCATTGCGCAGCTTCTCGGCATCGATCAGGGCTTGATTGCGCTCGGTGAGCGCGAGCTCGACATTGACGCCGGCCGTCATGTCGGTGAAGGCCAAGAGCGTCGCGCCATCCGGCAGCGGCAGGGCGGCGCAATCGAGAACGGTGCCGTCCCGGCGGGCAAAGCGCCGCTCGAATCCGGTGCGTTCGTCCTGCAGTCCGGCAACGAAGCCGCGGAGCTCGCCCCAGGCCGCCTCATCCGGATGAAGCAGGGCGCAAAGCGCCGCGACCTGATCGATATGGGGTCGCTCGGCGAGGTTTTTGGGATCGAGATTCCAAAGCTGGGCGAAGGCCGGATTGAACAATTTCAAGCGGCCATCCGTGCCGAAGACGGCGACGCCTTCCTTGAGCGTGTCGAGCGTCTCGCCCTGCACGCGGGTCAGGGCGTTGAATTGCGACTCGAGATGGAAGCGTTCGGTGACATCGTCGAAGAGATAGGTGACACCGCCCTGAGGGTTCGGGTTGACGACGATGCGCAGCGTCCGGCTGTCCGGCAAATACCAGACCTGCTCGCTCGTCTCGATCGACTGGTAGGAGGTCAGGAAGCTCTTTTTCCAGCTCCGGAAATCCGCCTGTTCGGGCAAGAGCCCGGCGGCGCGCAGACGGTCGAGGATTTGGGAATCGGTCGGTTTCTGGTCGAGGAAATTTTGGTCGAGCGCCCAGAGCGTCCGGTAGGCTGCGTTGTGGAAGATGAGGCGCTGAGAGCGGTCGAAAATCGCGACGGCGGTCGGCAATTGATCGAGCGTTCGCGCATGCGCCTCGGTGAGACGGGACAGATCGGCGCGAATCGCCTCAAAATCGGAGAGATCGATGGCCATGCCGGCGGACGCAAATTCGCCGGGCACTTCGACAATATCGAACATGCGCCTTTCGCCGGCGACGACCGCCGGTGCGCGTTCGTGCCAAAGCCGTCCGGCGCGGCGTGCCGCGGATGCGCCCTCGCGGGCCCGCCATTCGAGAAGTTCGGCTTGCCTGAGAATGACATCGCCCGTGTCCTTCGCTTCGACGGCTTTCGCGAAGGGCGCATTGACCCAACTCAGCGTGCCATCCTCGTTGCGGATCCAGGCCGGATTGGGAATGGCATCGAGCATGGCATGCAAAGCATCGAGTTCGATCACGGTTCGGATCTGGCACTCGCGCAGACGAATGACTTCGCGGCGGTCACCTGAGACATCGTGAATGCGCATGACGGCGCGCCCGGTGACGGCGCGGCCCTCGATTTCGAGATGGCGGGCGCCGAGGCTTTCGACGGCCAGGTGAAAGGCTTCGCCGCGCAGGCGCAATTTATCGACGAGAGAATCGAGTTTCTGGGCGGATTCGGGCGGTAGCCATGAGCCGAAGCCCAAAACACGACGGGCGACGGGTGCGTCAGTGACAAGGGTGAGATCGCCGGTGATCTCCGGACCGCCATTCGCCGTGTCCCAGGCAATGATGATCTGCGGCTCGGCGGCCAGAAACACTTCGGCGCGGTCGAGTTTGGCGCGGATATTTGCAAGTTCGAGCGAGAGCGCGTTTTCGCGCTTCGTCCAGCTCTGACGGCCGGCGAGATGCAAAAGCGCCGTGATTGTCGAAAACAGAACAAGTCCGACGACGAGCGAAAGCCCGATGATGTCGTGGCTTTCACGCAGGCCTTGCAGGACGGCGAGCTGATCCGCGGTTTGCGCCGAAGCCTCAGGCGCAACACAGAAAAGAGGAAGGCCGAGGAGGGGCTTTTCAAGGGACAAGGCGATATGCCGATGCCGCCGTCCCATTCAATGATCTCCCCACCGCTCGGCCATGGACTGCGTTCGAATCAGTCCACTTTAGCGATAAGAGGAGTCTTTGAGAATCGGGTTAATCTTTTCTTGTGGGTTGTTTCTATTTCGCCGCGCGATGGCTTGGGTCGCAGTGGCCAACCTTGCGCGAAGCTTGCGCTAGTTAGTGTCGGGACTCAATCGGTGGGCCGTCATTGCGAGAAGTGAAGCGACGAAGCAATCCAGTCTCCTCTGGATTGCTTCGCGGAGCTTGTCATCGGGCGGACCCGTTGGCTCGCAATGACGATCCGCCTTAATAGCGATAGAGTTCCGGCTTGAACGGACCCGTCTGCGGTACGCCGATATAGCCCGCCTGTTCCGAGGTCAGCTTGGTGAGATGCACGCCGATCTTGTCGAGATGCAGCGCCGCCACTTTCTCGTCGAGGGTTTTGGGCAGCGTATAGACCTTGCGCTCATATTGGCCCTGCTTGGTCCAGAGCTCGATCTGCGCCAAGGTCTGATTGGTGAAGGAGGCCGACATCACGAATGAGGGATGGCC
>JAATEW010000432.1 GCA_015655535.1 Hyphomicrobiales bacterium
GCGCGGCGGTTTTAACACGACGACTCCGCTGCGCTGCGGCGGTGATCCGAAAATCCTGCCCTTGAAGAGATCCGGGCTGAAGGGTATCGAATGGTTCGAATAGCCATAGGCATATTTCGAGACGAAGAGATAATCGCCGACAAGCAAAGTCGGGATCATCGATCCCGACGGAATATTGAAGGGCTGGAACAGAAGCGTGCGCACGACGAGCGCGATCAACAAAGCCTGAACGATGACTTTCAGCGTTTCGCCGAGACCACCTTCATTGGCACGGCTCTTTACGTCGGCATTCTTGCCGTCCAACCTCACGGGCTCCGTCATATTGCCTTCTCTACTCTTTGGAAGTCGGCCTCGTTAAAGCCGATCCCGATTGCTTTGGATCTCCTGAGCGATCCAAAGCGATCGGTGAATCGGCTCGATTTCTAAATTCGGAGCATGTCCTTATCGAAAAAGTCGAGCAACTTTTTCGGTCCGATGCTCTAGCATGCGCATTTGAGCCGGTATAGGGCACCAAACGCGCTTTTACCTGACCATTACCGCGGTATTTACGGGTCTGCCGGCGCAGATGTCGGCAAAGACCTTGGCTTTTCCATGATCGCCAGTTCGCTGGCGATCGCCTCTATGATCACCTGGGCTTGCGCCATGGGATATTCGTCGGTGAGGGTCAGATGGATCACCGCTATATGGCCCTGCGGTGTCATCTTTGCCAGACGTAAGGCTGCGCCTCCGGTCAGGCACAAGGTGGGTTTACCAGACGTTAAATTGACGACACCCATGTCGCGCCAAAAAACGCCCGCGGCGATTCCGGTCCCCAGTGCCTTGGCACAGGCCTCCTTAGCCGCGAATCGTTTGGCATAAGAGGAAGCCGGGCTTGCCCGTCCCTCCGATTTCCGCCGCTCGATCTCGGTGAAACAACGGTTCACGAAACGATCGCCGAAACGCGTTAACGAATCCTCGATCCGTCTGATATCGCAAAGGTCGATGCCGAAGCCAAGGATCACGCGGTTGTCCTCACGACATCATCCTCACGACTTGGCGGCGGCGCGGCCGGCATCCATCGCGGCACGCATTTTTTTGATCGCGGCTCGAAGCCCCACGAAAATGGCTTCGCCGACCAGAAAATGCCCGATGTTCAGTTCAACCACTTGAGGCAAAGCGGAAATCTTGGCGGCGGTCTCGTAGTCGAGGCCGTGGCCGGCATGGCATTCCATGCCAAGCTCGGCGCAGCGGGCCGCCGCCGCCTTGAGGCGGATGAATTCGGCCTCGGCGCGCTCGGTTTCGCCATGATCCAAGGCATCGCACCAGGTGCCCGTATGAAGCTCGATCGCAGGCACACCGATCGATCGCGCGGCTTCAAGCGCCTCTAGGGACGGCTCAATGAACAGCGCGACGATCACCCCTGCCCGGCTAAGCTCGGCCGTAACCAGCTTCAAATGATCGTGTCCGAGCAGAACATCGAGGCCGCCCTCGGTCGTCCGCTCGCTGCGCTTCTCGGGCACGAGGCAAGAGGCGTGCGGACGCGTATCGAGCGCGATCGCGACCATCTCATCCGTCGCGGCCATCTCGAAATTCAGCGGCTTGGTGATGTCGCGCTTAAGCCTTCGCATATCCTCGTCGCGGATGTGACGCCGGTCCTCGCGCAAATGCGCGGTGATACCGTCGGCGCCGGCCTCGATCGCCAAGCGTGCCGCGCGCAAAGGATCGGGCACCGCGCCGCCGCGCGCGTTGCGGAGCGTCGCGACATGATCGATGTTGATGCCAAGTCTCAGCGGCAATGTCATAGCAATTCACGTCCGTTCCGGAAAACCAAGGCTCCGGCTTAAGATTCTTCCGACGCATAATCTCATCCGAAATGTCTGCAACTATTCGGGATTATGCTATACCCGTTCACCCGTTCGACTTTGCTGACGGCGGGGCGCGCGCGCAATTGCGAAATGATCGTATTGAGATGTTTCAGATCGCTGACTTCGATGTCGATCGTCATCTCGTGAAAGTCCTGCGACAGCGGATGGATGTTGATATTGTCGATATTGGCGCCCGCCTCGCCGATCAAGGTCGCGATAATGCCGAGCGTGCCCGGCTCGTTGATGGCCGTCACCAGGATTTTTGACGGAAAATATTCCTTGCGGCCCTCGTCAATATCCCAGCGCACGTCGAGCCAGCGCTCCGGCTGATCGTCGAAGGCCGTCAAATCCGGCGATTGAATCGGATAGATCGTGATGCCTTCGCCCGGCGTCAGAATGCCGACGATCCGGTCGCCCGGCACGGCGCCGCCGTTGGGCGCGAAGCGCACCGGCAAATCGCCTTGCAGGCCGCGGATCGGAATCGATTGGCGTTCGGCTTTGCCTTCGGGGCCCGGCACTTTGAAGACAAGGCTCGTCGCCTTGGTCATGCCGAACCAGCCGGCTTCATTATGCGCGCGCATCGGCGCTGGTTTCTTTTCTTCCTTGAATTCCGGATGGACGGCTTTGACGACATCGCCGGAATACATTTCGCCACGTCCGACGGCGGCCAGCACGTCTTCGACGCTGCCACGCGCCAGACGCGGCAGGGCCATCTTCAACATCTCGTCGGAAAAAGCCTTGCCGGCGCGCTCGAAGGCCCGCGTCACGATCTGCCGCCCGAGGCCCATATATTGGGCGCGCACGGCATCGCGGGTCGCCCGCCTGATCGCCGATTTGGCCTTGCCGGTCACCACGGCGCTTTCCCACGCCGCCGGCGGCACCTGGCTTTCAGCCCGCATGATTTCGACCTCGTCGCCATTCTGCAATTCGGACAATAAAGGCGCGACGCGGCCATTGATCTTGGCACCCACGGCCGAATTGCCGACGTCGGTATGCACGGCATAAGCGAAATCGATCGGCGTCGCGCCGCGCGGCAGAGCGATCAACCCGCCCTTCGGCGTAAAGCAGAAGACCTGATCCTGGAACAACTCGAGCTTCGTATGTTCCAGAAATTCTTCGGGCGAGTCGCCTTCGGCGAGATGCGCGATCGTGCGGCGCAGCCATTGATAGGCGCGGCTTTCGCGGCCGAGCATGTCCTTGTCGCCGACGGGGACATCCTTATAGAGCACATGCGCCGCGATGCCGTTGCGGGCAATGTCGTCCATGGCCGCGGTGCGCACCTGAAGTTCGACGCGCTGGCGTCCGGGGCCGACCACCGTCGTGTGGATCGACTGGTAGTCGTTCTCCTTCGGCGTCGAAATATAATCCTTGAACCGGCCGAAGACATTCGGCCATTTGGTGTGAACAACGCCGACCGTGCGGTAGCATTCTTCGATCGTGCTGACGACGACGCGAAACCCGAAAATATCCGAGAGCTGTTCGAAGGCGACGGATTTGCGTTCCATCTTCCGCCACACCGAATAGGGTTGCTTTTCGCGGCCCTTGACCTTGGCCTCGATGCCGCGCGCCTTGAGCTCTTCCGAGAGCTCCTTCTCGATCTTGGCGATGAGCCCTTCGTTCTTGTGATGCAATTCCGCGAGCCGCGCGCGGATCATCTCATAGGCGTCGGGCATGAGATGGCGGAAGGCGAGATTTTCAAGCTCGTCGCGCATGCCTTGCATGCCCATGCGTCCGGCGAGCGGCGCATAGATATCGAGCGTCTCTTCGGCGATCCGCGCGCGCTTCTCGGCCGGCATATATTGCAAGGTGCGCATATTATGCAGGCGGTCGGCGAGCTTCACGAGAAGCACGCGCACGTCCTCGGCAATCGCCAGCAGCAGCTTGCGAAAATTCTCGGCCTGTTCGGCCCTTTTGGAAACGAGATCGAGCTTCTTGAGTTTGGTCAGCCCTTCGACGAGATGGCCGATATCGTGGCCGAAGATCTGTTCGATCTCCTCACGCGTCGAATCCGTATCCTCAATCGTATCGTGCAGGACGGCGGCGACGATCGTCGCATCGTCGAGCTTGAGATCGGTGAGGATCGCCGCGACTTCGAGCGGATGCGAGAAATAGAGATCGCCAGACGCGCGCTTTTGCGCGCCATGCGCCTGCATCGCATAAACATAGGCGCGGTTGAGCGCAGTCTCGTCAGCGTGCGGATTATAGCGCCGGACCCGGTCGACGAGTTCATATTGACGCATCATAATCGAAAAAACCTACGCCCGCGCCCGGATAAGTGCCTCGTGATTTTGAATTCGGCGGCTCAACTTTTCGATTGTACCTAGCCTGTCTCGCTACCGGCGAGACCAAGACAGTGAGGCACCGGAGGCGCTCGATACCTCAATGCACCTGCTAGATCATCTTACCTGCTTTTAGGTTGGAATACTTATAAACAGATAAGATGATATAGATTCAAAAGCATAGAGCGTGCTAGGCGCGAAAACCATATCGGTAGCGATCTATTGCCACAGCGAGATCGCTCACAGTTTTCGCTACATGCTCCAGGCAGAGACTTTGGTCTATCCATGCGACGACATAACACGGCAATTAATTGCTCGCGCATGACCCTGTAAAATATTAATCCCCATCATCCTCAGTCTCGGCCGGAGGCACGAGTCCTTCGAGGCCGCGCAGGAGATCTTCCTCAGTCATGCGGTCGAATTGGATATCGCCGATCGCATCCGAGCGGAGACCATCATTGGGTGGAATCAAAGCCGGCACAGCCTCCGCTTCAGGCTCGTCGACTTCGACGTGCTTCTGCAGCGAGTGGATGAAGTCTTCCTTGAGATCTTCAGGCGCCAGCCGCGACTCTGCAATTTCACGGAGCGAGACGACCGGATTTTTGTCATTATCGCGATCGACCATGATCTGCGACCCGGCGGAGATCATTCGGGCCCTATGGCTCGCGATCAAAACCAGTTCGAAGCGGTTTTCGACTTTATCAATGCAATCTTCCACTGTGACGCGTGCCATGCGCGCGACTCCTACTTCTACTGCCGAATGGGAAGCCTATATCATATACACGTAGATCACAGACTTGCAAGCAAGCCTGAACTGGACGGATTTTTTTTGCTTCAAAAGATTTGCGTTAGAGGTCACGAAACTGCAAAGTGAAGTTTACTTGACGGAACTGCCTCACCACGCCACATCAAGCGAAGGTTACGTGGTGGTTTGAGAGCCATGTGGTATCCGAAGCATATCTAAACTCGCGCCGGGCATGGCTGCACACCTTGTGCGAAACAATAGCAACTTGTCCGAGACAATAAGAACTTAACCGAAAACTCCAAGAGACACGTTTATGGCTGACCAAGAGCGAATAGCACTATTTATTGATGGCGCAAATCTTTATGCAACCGCGAAATCTCTGGGCTTCGACATCGATTACAAACGGCTGCTTAAAGAGTTCCAGAGTCGCGGGAAACTCATCCGTGCGTTCTATTATACCGCTTTGGTCGAGGATCAGGAATATTCTTCGATCCGTCCCTTGATCGACTGGCTCGATTACAATGGCTATTCCGTCGTCACAAAGCCGACGAAAGAATTCGTCGATTCGCTTGGACGCCGCAAAGTCAAAGGCAACATGGATATAGAGCTCGCGGTGGACGCCATGGAGATGGCGGAACACCTCGATCATATCGTCCTGTTTTCAGGCGACGGAGATTTCCGGTCTCTTGTCGAAGCCGTGCAACGCAAGGGCGTTCGCGTATCCGTCGTTTCGACGAACACGACACAGCCCGCGATGGTCGCTGACGAGTTGCGCCGGCAGGCGGATGAATTCATCGATCTCATCCATCTGATCAATAAGATCGGCCGCGATCCTGACCGTCCTCAAAGAGCACCCGATCGCAAACCGGCGACAGCGGGTTCGGGCGGCTATGATCACGATCTGATCGACGATTGACGCCTGCCAAGCGGCCAAAAATCCGGCCGGACCCAACGCCCGAGACTCGCAAGCAAGTCTCCGAGCCTGATCGCGAATGTCCTTATTGCGCGCGGCTCGTCGCGTTTCGGGAAACCAATCGGGCGCAAGAGCCCGATTGGTTCAACGCGCCCGTCCCATCTTTCGGACCATCCGATGGGCGTCTGTTGATCGTCGGTCTGGCGCCCGGCCTGAAAGGCGCCAATCGCACCGGACGGCCCTTCACCGGCGACTTCGCCGGTGACCTCCTCTACGCAACTCTATTGGCCTATGGCTTCGCCAAGGGCACCTATGCGTCGCGCGCCGATGATGGGTTGAAGCTCGTCGATTGCCGGATCACCAATGCGGTGCGCTGCGTGCCGCCGGAAAACAAGCCAACGCCCATAGAGATCAAAACCTGCCGGCCGTTTCTCGACGAAACCATAGCGGCAGCAGGCAGCCTCATTGCCATCGTCGCGCTTGGCCGCATCGCGCATGATTCCGTCGTCCAATCGCTTGGCCGCAAACGAGCCGAATTGCCCTTCGCGCATGGCCGCGAACACGATCTCGTCGATTACGGCGCACATGGCCTGACGCTCTTCGACAGCTATCATTGCTCCCGCTACAACACCAATACGGGAGTCTTGACGCCGGAGATGTTTCAATCGGTGTTTGCAAGAGCGCGCGCGAAGCTCGATGCCTTGTGAGCGTCATGCGCGGACAGGATTTAACCGAGTTCGACATTCGGTGATAGTTGAAATTTAAGGAGGTGTTCGCTATTACGTTCATGATCGGCGCGCCGTATAGAATGAGACTGCTAATACCTTTCCCTGAAAGCCTGACCCTGGAAGGGATTGAACGAAGCCGCTTGCGCGGCAGCAGCGGCTGAGATTGGGAGCTGAAGCCTCCTGTCTGAGAGGATGTGGATCGTCACATCAACTTCTCTCAGGACAGGAGCTCCCAGATGGCCGAGATGAACCCTCTGCGCCGTCGCATGATCGAAGACATGACGGTGTGGATCAGGCATTGCGTCGCGCACCATCGCCAGCATGGAACATGGTTGGCCGCGACGACTTTCCCAGCCAGGACCGGCTCGTCCATACCCTGTCGCGCGACCGCGCCAAAGACATGGCCTCGGACGGACTACGAGCGGCTTGATCCGGCGCAGAATTATGCCGAGTGGCGCGGGATCACCTTCCGGGCGCGTGTTGCCAAGATCGTGCGCGAGGTCGTGCCCTACAAACTGCGCGATAGGATCGAGGGTCTGCTCGATGGATTGCGCTCCCGCGGAGCCGCGGCATCTGCCCCGGAGGCGGTACGGCCGCCGGAAAGGGAAAGCGCCGGAACGGAGACACCCCGCTCCGCCGCAACGCCCGCGAGGGAGTTGACGGAAGAACTGCGCCGCACCCGCACCGAGGCGCTCAAGCGTCATGCCGCGCCGTGGCCGCGATCTTCGCCACTGAGGATCCAAATGGTAAGGGCAGTCCAGACCAGATGCGCGAACTAAACGACGCCCGGAAAACCTTCGAGGAGGTGCGCCCCAAGGTACCCAGAGCTGCGATAAAAAGTAACTACCGCGCTTTCCGCGCGGCTAGAAATCTTCGGCGCGTGGACTGCTCAGGACGGAACGCGTCTGAGCAGCTTTTTTAACAACGCGGCGAATGACTATCATGCGAGGACGTCTTCCAGCACTTCTCCATAGACCACGGTTGGCCGTTCGGATCGCCCGTTGTGCAGGAAGGTCGTCTTCAGATGATCGAGTCCAAGCAATTGCAGAACAGTGGCGTGCAAGTCATAGGTGTCCACGGTCTTGCCGACCGATCTGAGACCGATTTCATCCGTCTGGCCGAATGTCGTTCCGCCCTTCACCCCGCCGCCAGCAAGCCATTGGGTGTAGCCCCAAGGATTGTGGTCGCGGCCGTTACCGCTTTGGCCATAGGACGTGCGGCCGAATTCAGACGTCCAGACGACCAGCGTCGAGTCGAGCAGCCCGCGCGCTTTCAAATCCGCGAGAAGACCGGCAATGGGTTTATCGACGGCTTTGGCATGTTTGCCATGGTTCTCATCAAGGTTGTTATGCGCATCCCATGTTCTGTTTTCGCCTGCGATATCCAGTTCTCCGGAGATCACTTGGATGAAGCGCACGCCGCGTTCCACCAGACGCCTCGCGCGCAACAGATTGGTGCCATATCCTTTGCTCAACTCGTCGTTCAAGCCGTAGAGCTCTTTGGTGCCTTCCGTTTCTTTCGACAGATCGACGGCTTCGGGCGCTGCTATCTCCATGCGAGCTGCCTGTTCATAGGAACGGTTGCGCGCCAGAAGTTCAGTATCCTCCGGATGTCTCGCCGCTTCTTTTCGGTTCAGACTGTTCAACAGGGCCAAGTCGCCGCCTTCTTCCGAAGATGACACGAACTCCGGGCGTTCCAGATAAAGGATCGGGGAATCACCCGGACGGAAGGGCGTGCCTTGATAGACCGCAGGCAGAAACCCGGAATTCCAATTGACCGATCCGCCGCGTGGCTCCTTCTTGTCATTGTACAGCACCACATAGGCCGGCAAATCAGGATTGGCCGAGCCAAGCGCATAAGTGACCCACGCGCCGAGCGACGGCCTGCCGGGAGTCAAGCTGCCCGTATTGAGCTTCAACACTGAAATCTCATGAGTGGCGCCTATGGTCGTGCTCGACTTGATGAAAGCGATCTTGTCGGCATGCTGCGCGAGGTTTGGCAGCAGGTCGGAAAACCATGCGCCGCTTTCCCCATATTGCTTCCAGCTACGGTTGGATGCGTAAAGCTTGCCCGTGCCGCCGCGGATCGCAACACTCAGTCCATTGAGGAAGGAGTACGGTATTTCTTGCCCCGCGAGTTTAATCAGATCGGGCTTGTAGTCGTAGAGATCCAGCGTGCTCGGAGCACCGGCCTGATGCAGCCAGATGACCGATTTCACTTTAGCCGGGAAATGCGGCTGCTTCGGCGCCAGCGGATCGACGAGATCAGCCGCCAATACCGGGGTTGCGAACATGCCGCCGCCCGGCAACGCCGTGCTGAGAGTAAGCCCGCCCATCCCATAACCAACTTTGAAAAGAAAACCCCGACGTGAATCGCTCATGATGTCTTCCCCTTCTTTGCGTATTCGAACGGATTTTTAGAACCGATAGACAAATTCATTGGAGTTCGAGAGCGTATGCACCAAGTCGACAAAGGCCGCAGCACGTATCGGATCCAAGTTTTGAACATCTTTCAGATCGGTTGGAACATTGAGACCGAACTTTCCGGCCA
Source organism: Hyphomicrobiales bacterium (assembly GCA_015655535.1). Taxonomy (GTDB): domain Bacteria; phylum Pseudomonadota; class Alphaproteobacteria; order Rhizobiales; family Beijerinckiaceae; genus Methyloferula. The sequence continues at coordinate 9,060 of JAATEW010000432.1, forward strand.
AGGCTTTTTCCCTGAGCACTTTCTCCTGACTGCTCAGGAACGCCTGTAAGGAAGCTTTCTCGGAGTCATCTGGATTTCGCGCGAAGAGAATCTCGTAGAGCCAATCGACCTGCGCCACTTCATCATTGCCGGCCTCGCGGATCACCCTGCCCGCCAGCGCTTGCGACCATGAGAAGACGACATCGCTGTGGAATAAGGTGAGGGCCTGCAGCGGTGTCGTCGTCACATCGCGCTTGCTATGCACTTCTTGTGCTGTGGCCATGTCAAAGGTTTCGAGCAACGGATAAGGAACGCTCCGCCGTGTAAAAATATAGAGGCTGCGACGGTACTGATCGTGAGTATCCTTCGACACTTTCCAATAGGGGCTGCCATCCAGATTGGAATTGCCCGTCACCAGATTTGGCGGCACCGGGGCATAGACGCTTGGGCCGCCGATTGTCTCGTCGAGCTTGCCGGAAGCAAGCAGCAGCGAGTCGCGAATTTCTTCGGCCTCCAGCCGTTTGTGCGGGAAGACGCCCAATAGTTTATTGTCCGGATCGGCCTTAAAGACATCCTCACGATAGGCGGATGATTGACGGTAGACGCTCGACAGCAGAATCTCGCGGTGAAGCTTCTTAGGGCTCCACCCATTCTTGACGAAATCGTCTGCAAGATAATCCAGCAACTCCGGATGCGTGGGCTTTTCGCCGGCCTTGCCGAAATCGCTGACGGTTGCAACGATACCGCGTCCGAAATATTGCTCCCAAACGCGGTTGACGAAAACACGCGCCGTCAATGGATTCTGCGGGCTGGCGATCCAGTCCGCGAGAGCGGTACGGCGGCCGGAAGATGAAGCCGTCGGGACAATGACCGGTTTCTCGTTCGTCAGGGCTTCCGGAAATGCCGGTTGCACTTCGTCGAGCGGGCGATCCAGAATGCCGCCGAAAAGCACATAGGTAGGTGGCGCATCCGAATGCCCCAGCTCGGTCATGGCAGAAACTTGATCCGAACCGTTGGGCCGGAGCTTCTCGACCTTCTTAACTTCTTCCTTCAGCTTCCTATAAGCCTCCCATCTTGGCCCATTTTCAGGGTTGTAGTCGGGCGCATCTTTGTTGGCCGACGTATCCTGAAGATAGTTGGCCAGCCTGTCATCCGTGAGATAGGCATCGAAATTATAATTCACCCAGCGATCATGGGCGTTCCGCTCACTTTCGGGCCTGTTCAGTGAAGCAAGCGTTTTATCGTTATAGCGCTCTTTATAGTAATTAAAGGCCTTCTCTCTCACCGGATCGATCAGCGCCTTCTTGGCTTCCTTGATCGGCCGCATTGCCTCTTCAAACTTGGCTTGCGCCTTCTCGAATTGGATTTCCTGCGGCCCCTTTTCAGCCGGGATATTGTCTACCGCACTGACATTGGCAAAGAAGGCCTGAAGCGCGAAATAATCCTTCTGGCTGATCTTATCGAACTTGTGATTGTGGCACCGTGCGCATTCGACCGTCTGCCCAAGAAACACCTTGCCGACCGTATCGGTTATATCGGTCGTATTTTGATATTTCTTTTGAACCAGATCGCGCGCGTTCGGATTGTCGGGAAAGCCGCGCATGAAACCGGTCGCGGCCAAAGCTTCCTGCTTTTCGGGCCATAATTCGTCGCCGGCAAGTTGTGCCTGGATAAAGCGATTATAGCGCTCATCCCGGTTAAATGCGTTGATGACGTAATCGCGATATCGCCACATGTTGGGGCGGGTTTCATCATTGTCGAAGCCGCCGCTGTCCGCATATCGCGCAAGATCCAGCCAGCGGCGCGCTTGGCGCTCGCCGTAACGCGGCGAGGCCAAGAGCCGGTCGACCAGTTTTTCATAAGCATCCGGCGAAGCGTCGTCAGCAAAGGCCTTCACTTCTTCGGGTGTTGGAATAAGGCCCCAGACATCCAATGTCGCTCGACGTATGAACACAGCTTTGTCGGCATAAGGTGAAGGCTTGATGCCTTTCTCCTCCAACTTTACCAGGATGAAGGAGTCGATTGGCGTCCGCACCCAATCTTTGTCCTGAACCGATGGTTCGGTGGGAGCTTGAACCGGCAGATACGACCAAACCGGCCGTGCGGCGGCGGCCTGCGTCTTGTTCTCGCCGGTGGCTGGCTTATCGTCCGCCGCAGCAATTGAAACGGCCGCCGTAGCAACAGCACCGCACAGAAGGGCCACATATGCTGTCTTCATCGTCACCATCCCCGATATTGAGCTCGCAAGAATCGTCGTCAGTTGAGTTTGACCGTCATCATGTTCTGGACTTGGCTAGCGGCAGACCGAACGAAACACGCCTTGCCCCTTTCGCCCCGCTCGCTAGAGCAGACAAGCCTCCGACCCATTCTTGAAACAATATCGCCATAGTTTTTATAAGTCCATATATCTAGTATAAAGATATGGAAATAGCGCAAAAAAGAGAACCAAGCGATTTGAAGAATGTCCAAGGTAATCGCTAAATCAGCGGTTTACGGCTGATAATAAGAACGTATACCCGCTGAAAATGCGCTGGAGATTTTGACCTCCGAGCCTGCGGGCCACTCTTGACCGGTCAGGTCGCAGCATGATTAAGTCTACTAGTTTAGTAGATTAATAGCCCATGGAGGTTCTCATGCGACGAGCGATAAATCCGATTGGCGGTCTGACTTTCGCGGCGACCCTGGCGGTGTGCTCGGCACACGCAGCATCTTTGCAGGAGGCCGCCAGCGCCCTGCGCGTCGCCGATACAAAATCCATCGAATTTTCCGGTTCAGGGCATTGGTTCCAGTTCGGACAGTCACCCAGTCCAAATCTTCCCTGGCCGCAATTCGATGTCAGCGCTTACGTCGCCGACATAAATTACGACGTCGGCAGTGCCCACGTTCAGATCACGCGAAAGCAAACAATTGAGCCTGGACGTCTGCGGCCCGGGCCCGTCGAACAAAAGGTCGACGCTTATGTAAGTCGCGGTCAGGCTTGGAACCTGGCCCCTCCACCCAATTCTCCTGCGGGGACGGCACCCGTCGTTACGCCGCAACCCGCCGCCGTTGAAGAACGCGCGGCGGAAATCTGGTCAACCCCGCAAGGCTTTTTGAGAGCCGCGCTCGCGGATAAGGCGACGACAGCACCTGCCGGTGAAAATGTGGACGTCTCTTTTACGGTCGGGGACAAATATCTTTTCATCGGCACGATCAACGCCCAAAACCGGCTTGAACGCATACGTACCTGGATCGACAATCCTATGCTCGGCGACACCTTAGTGGAGACGAGCTTCAGTGATTACAAAGATTTCGGGGGCGTACAATTCCCGACGCATATTTCGCGAGTCCAGGGCGGATATCCGGTGCTCGATCTCACCATCGCGACCGTCAAGCTGAACCCGCAGGTGGACATTGCTATCACGCAAAATGTCGCCGAGTTTAAACCGACCTCAATTGTTGCCTCCAATAAACTGGCTGACGGCGTCTATTATCTCACGGGCGGGACGCACCATAGCGTCGCCATTGAGCAGCGTGATCACGTCGTGCTCGTGGAAGCGCCGCTCAATGAGGAGCGTTCGCTTGGTCTCATCGACAAGATTCACGAGCTCATCCCCAGCAAGCCGATTAAATATGTCGTCAATAGCCACGTCCATTTCGACCATACGGGCGGTCTCCGTACCTTTGTCGATGCGGACGCAATCATTGTCACTCCCGAACTCGATAAGCCCTACTTCGAAAAGGCGTGGACCTCTCCGCATACATTGCATCCAGACCGGCTGTCCAAATCCCATAAGGCTGCCAAGTTCGAGACCTATGTCGACAAATATGTGCTGACGGATGGATCGCGCACGATCGAAATTCATAGGATCGCCGGCAGCGGCCATAGCGATGAGCTGTCACTTGTCTACTTGCCGGCCGAAAAAATTCTGATTGAGGCCGACGCCTATACGCCGGCAGCACCTAATACGCCGCTTCCGACAACTCCAAATCCCTATTCAGTTAATCTTTATGAGAACATCGAACGGCTAAAGCTGGATGTCTCACAGATTGCAGCTCTACATGGCCCCGGCGTGGCAGCACTCTCTGACCTACGCGCTGCCATCGGTCAGGTGACACAATAATTCGTGCACACGGGAATGGTTTCGCAGTGCGCAATACGTGATCCGCGAAACGCGACGTGAATTTTGTCATTTATGCCGGCATACCCTCTTATGCCGGTAGAACCTCGTTTCGTTTCGAGGCGAGTCAAAGAACTGATTGGTTGGGCGCGGCAGGCCGAGGTTTTCACGCAAGGTCTGCCCCTCGTATTCGTGTCGGAAAATGCCGCGTCTTTGCAACTCAGGGATAACAAGATCGACGAAATCGTCGAGGCCGTCCGGCACATAGGGAAACATGATATTGAAACCGTCTGCGGCTTCAGTGAAAAGCCATTCTTCCATTTCGTCGGCGATCGTCTTCGGCGTGCCTATGAAGCCGAGGCCCGAATAGCCCCCGGCCCGCTGAGCCAGCTGGCGCACAGTCATTTTTTCGCTGGCAGCGAGTTCGACGACGCGCTCGCGCGCGCTCTTGCTGGCATTGGTCTCTGGGATATCGGGTAGAGGCCCATCCGGATCGAAACCTGAAGCATCGACTCCGAGCATGACCGAGAGCGACGCGATCGCACTCTCGTAATGAACGAGACTATCGAGCTTGGCGCGCTTGGCGCGCGCCTCTTCCACCGTATCGCCGACCACGACGAAAGCGCCAGGCAATACCTTTAGGCGATTGCGATCACGCCCGAGCTTGTCCATACGGGTTTTGACGTCGGCATAAAAGGCACGCGCGCCTTCGATGCGACCGGCGGCACCGAAAATCAGCTCCGCGGTCTCTGCCGCGAGTTGGCGGCCCGCGTCGGAGGCGCCCGCCTGCACGATGACGGGCCAGCCCTGAATCGGACGGCCAATGTTGAGCGGCCCACGCACGTTCAAGAACTCGCCCTTGTGATCGAGCACATGGAGTTTGTCAGGATCGAAATAAATGCCGGCCTCGACATCGCGGATGAAGGCATCGTCCGCCCATGAATCCCAAAGGCCTGTCACAACGTCGAAAAATTCGCGCGCGCGCCGGTAGCGCATCGCATGTTCGAGATGGTCTTCGCGGCCGAAATTCTGCGCCTCCATGGGATTACCGGACGTCACGACATTCCAGCCAGCGCGACCGCCACTGATATGATCGAGCGACGCGAATTTGCGGGCGATATGATAGGGTTCGTTATATGTGGTCGAGGCTGTTGCGATGAGGCCTATATGTTCGGTGAGGACAGCCAAAGCCGGGAGCAGCGTCATAGGATCGAAAGAGGTGACCGTGGCGCTTCGCTTCAACGCATCGATCGGCACGTTCAGCACGGCAAGGTGATCGGCCATGAAGAAGGCATCGAACCGCCCGCGCTCCAAGGTCTGAGCGAAGCGCGCCAGATGTTGGAAATTGAAATTCGCATCCGGATAAGAACCTGGATAACGCCACCAAGCCGTATGGATGCCGATCGGACGCATGAAGGCGCCAAGATGCAGGCGGCGTTGATCGGCCATGGCGGTGTTCCTTTGCTTTGACCGCGCGTCCGATTGATCGCGGACGCGACCCCTAACGCGTTGCGGGCCTCCGAGAAAGGCGGCGACGGTTTGCGCGGATTGGCAAAGACATAGGAGCGATGCCTGCCGGTTGCTACAAGCTCCAGCGCGTTCGCAAAGTTTTCTCAGAAGGGCGCTTGCGTCGAATAAAAAAGTCCACAAGGAGCCAAGCGCACGATCATTAAATTCGCAAACAACAATTTGTTGTGATCCGCATCGGTTCTTGTGTCAGTTTCAACGCGCGTAACCAACAAACGACCCCGAAAATATGGGTCAATATTCGCCGAAGTCAGGTGCTTTCCCGCAAATGCAGCATCGCTTGTTTCGCCTCGGAGATACAGATGAACCCCGTCAAAGCGATCCAAAGTTTGATTGTCATAGCGAGTGCCGCTTGCCTGCCGGTGGCGGCGGCGCAAACGGATCATGGCTTCATTTATCTGCCGCCTGAGGAGGTTCCTTTTAAAAGCCCATTCGGCGTCGGCCCCGAGCAAGCAATTCTCTACGGCGATCCCTCGAAGCCAGGCGTCTATGTCGTTCGCGTCCGGTTTCCAGCGGGCTTTCATTCCAATCCGCATTTTCATTCGCAGGATCGCCATGCGACCGTGATCAAAGGCACCTGGTGGAACGGAACCGGCGAAGAGCTCGATTTCAATAAGGCGAAGCCGATCAAGGCCGGCTCCTATGTGCTACATCCGGCAGGTGGCATTCATTGGGACGGCGCAGGCGATGAAGAAACCATCGTACAGATCACCGGCATAGGACCGGTCGAGACGACGCCGGTCCGCGGCCCGCCGGATCCGTCGAAGAGCCATTGGCCGAGTCCGAAATAGGCCGAAGGCCTGCTTGGCAGAAATAATGATAGCGAAATTTTAAAATGGCCCGGTGTCACTGCCCGTTCATGCTTTGACAATTATCTATTAAAACGATAGGTTTTATGGCGGTTAGGGTTGTCTGACGGTCTCCTGACTTAGAGACTATTCTGCTCTTTATCAGGAGACGTTACGGTCATGACAGCCAAGCTTGGTAGTCGCTATAATTATATAATTTACATCGGATAATAGCATGGTCCGTCTCCTCTATCTCACGCATCGCTGGGTCGGTGTGGCTCTCGCGCTTTTCATGCTGCTGTGGTTTTCCTCCGGACTTATCATTGCCTATTCCGGCTCAATGGTTACAACGCCCGAGCAGCGGCTTTCACACGCTCAACCGCTGAATCCCCAATCGGGTTGGCTCTCGCTCGGCGGAGCGCTCGCGCTCAGCGAAGATACGCGTCTCGCCGACCGTCAAAGCAATGCGATCTCCGCGGGCCATGCGCGCGGTCTGCATCACGGTCGCAGCGCGGACAGCAAAAGACAAATCGTGGACGGGCGCCTCGCCCGCGTCGACAGCGATCCGGTCTGGCGGATCGAGGATAGCTCAGGCGAACGCGTCGCGATCTCGGCGATCGACGGCGACATCGAATCCTTCCCGGTCGAAAGTGCCAAGCGCATCGCGGAGCATTGGCTCGCGGTCGAAGCGACGCCCGACAAGGCGCCCCCGAACGTGAGCTACATCGACACGTTCGACGCGGCGAGCGCGCTACGCAATTATCAAAAGTACAAGCCCTTCCATCGCTTCGCGGTCGATGACGGTCTAGGCACGGAATTGATCGTCTCTGCGAAGACGGGTGAAGTCTTACAGGTCGCTTCCGGGTTCGAACGCGCACTCTACTATGCCGGAAATTTCGTACATCTCTTTCGTCCACTCGATCTGCTCAACGCGGGCGAATTACGCCGCAACACGCTGCTATGGACAGGTCTGTTCGCTTTTGTCGCGGGCCTCACGGGCATGATCATCGGCTGGCTGCGCTGGAAGCCGGGCTTTTTTGGCAAGCCGACCTATTCCAAGGGACGCACGCAGCCCTACCGGGAATTCTATCTGCGATATCATTTCTGGGCCGGCCTCATTGGCGGCACTTTCGCCGTGCTTTGGGCTTTCAGCGGTTCTCTGTCCACTAACCCGTTCCAAATATTCTCCCAGGCGACGGCGAGCGATGAGGAACTGGCCCGTTTCCGCGGCGCAAAATTGCCTCCGATCATGCTCACATGGAAGCCTGAAGCTTCACTTGGTATTGACGAGACCGTGGCCGAACTCGGCTGGAGCCGGGTCGGCGACAAAGCCTTATTGCTCGCCTATAGGCGCGACGGGCAAAGGCTTGCGCAGAACGTGGCGGATAGCGGCACGCAGTTTGACGATAGCGTGCTTATCGCCGCCGTCCGGCGCTTGGCCGGGGACACGCAAATCGCCGCGCAGGAACTGCTGAAGGATTACGATAATTATTATTATCCGAACCGCAGACAGGGGCGCACGGAAAAGCCGCTTCCTGTATTGCGTGTCGATCTCGCCGACGCGGCCCATACCTCCGTCTATATCGATCCCAAGGACGGACGCCTGATCACCAAAATAGATACGAGCCGCCGTGTCTACCGTTGGCTCTATACGGCCTTGCACCATTGGGATTTCGGCTGGCTTCATGAGCGCCCGGTCTGGACGATTTGGATGACGATCTGGATCGCTTTCGGTCTGGTGCTCAGCGTCAGTTCCGTCGTCCTCGGCTGGCGGCGTTTGCGCCGCACGATCCGCGTGAACGTGCCGGCGCCGCAAATAGGTGAAGCGGCTTCGCCCGCCCGGGGCCTGACGCTCGCGGGGACATTTTCGAGTCTGCCATCCGTACTGCGCCTCGGTTGGATAAGAGCCGGAATCATGGACCTACGCACCAGGCTATAGCAGCGTATGAACCTGTCAGCGCCCTTCATCGCGCGTCCGGTCGCGACGACGCTGATTACGATTGGCATCGCGATCGCTGGTGGGCTGGCCTTCTTGAAGCTTCCGGTTTCGCCGCTGCCGCAAGTAGATTTGCCGAGCATCGCTGTGGCGGCTCAGCTCCCCGGCGCGAGTCCGGATACGGTCGCGACGAGCGTCGCGAGCCCGCTTGAGCGACGGCTTGGCCAGATCGCCGATGTGACCGAAATGACATCGACGAGTAGTCTTGGCCAAACCCAGATCTCGATACAATTCGGTCTCGACCGCGACATTGACGGGGCCGCACGCGACGTGCAGGCCGCGATCAACGCCGCGCGCGCCGATCTGCCGGCGGCCCTCGTTACCAATCCGAACTATCATAACTATAACCCGGCCGACTCCCCGGTGATGATCCTTGCTTTGACATCAAAGACATTGACGCGCGGTCAGATCTTCGACGCGGCAAGCAGTGTTTTCCAGCAGCGGCTTTCGCAAATCGATGGCATAGGCAAAGTGATGGTCGGTGGCGCCGCTCTGCCTGGGGTTCGCGTCGAACTCAACCCGACGGCGCTGAACAAATATGGCGTCGGCCTTGAAGACGTGCATGCGGCCTTGGCATCTGCCAATGCGAACAGCCCGAAAGGCGCCATCGAAGACGGCGGCGTCCATTATCAGATCTACACCAATGATCAAGCCTCGCATGCCGCCGATTACGATCCTCTTGTGGTCGGCTATCGCAATGGCAATGCGATCCGTTTGTCGGACCTTGGCGAGATCGTCGACTCGGTCGAGGATCTACGAAATGAAGGGTTCGCAAATGGCAAAGCGGCTGTTTTGGTCATCCTACAAGCGGCGCCGGGCGCCAATATCATCGAGACTGTCGAAAAGGTTAAAGCCACGCTGCCCTATTTGCGCAACTCCATACCAAGCGGTATCGATCTTACGCTTATGTCCGATCGCAGTTTGACCATCCGTGCTTCGCTGTCGGACACAGAACGGACATTGGTGATCGCTGTCATCTTAGTGATTTTCATCGTCTTCCTTTTCCTCGGCAATTGGCGTGCAGCCGTTATCCCGGCCGTCGCGGTACCAGTCTCGATCATCGGCACTTTCGGTGCGATGTATCTGATGGGTTTCAGCCTCGACAATCTTTCTCTGATGGCGCTCACCATCGCAACGGGCTTTGTCGTCGACGATGCGATCGTCGTTTTGGAAAACATCTCGCGCTATGTCGAAGCCGGTGTTCCACGCCTCGAGGCCGCCTTGCGTGGCGCGCGCGAGGTTGGATTCACGGTTCTGTCGATCAGCATTTCTCTCATCGCCGTCTTTACGCCAATCCTGTTGATGGGCGGTGTGCTCGGACGCCTGTTTCGCGAGTTCGCCGTGACGCTCTCGATGGCGATCCTCTTTTCATTGGTGATCTCGCTGACGACGACTCCGATGCTCTGCGCCGTCCTCCTAAGGCCGCGGGACAGTAATCGTCCGCGGCGGAGAAACCCGTTCGCTTTCATCCTGCGCGGTTATGAAAGAAGCCTATCTTGGGCGCTGGATCACAATGCAATCATCATGCTGCTGCTTGCGATTGCGATGGCATCGACGGTGATGCTCTTTACCGTCATACCGAAGGGCTTTTTCCCTGAGCAGGATACCGGCAGGCTGGAAGGCAATATTCAAGCCGACCAAAACATATCCTTCCAATCCATGCGGGAGAAAATGATCCAGTTGATATCGATCGTTCAAAGCGATCCGAATGTCACAAACATCAACGGATACACGGGTGCCGGCGGTGGCGGTGGCCGCGGAAATACGAACACCGGCAAGATCTACGTGGCGTTGAAACCTCTCTCAGAGCGCAACGCTGGAGCGCCCGAAATCATTGCCAGCCTGCGCCGCAAAACCGCCGCGATACCTGGCGCGCGGCTCTATTTTCAGTCCCCTCAGGACATCAGAATCGGTTCTCGCCCGAGTAACGCATTGTATCAATATACTTTGCAAGGCGACACCATGGACGAAGTCTATAGCTGGGCGCCGAAACTGCTTGAGGCATTGCAGAAGAGCAAAATCCTGATCGATCTCAATTCGGATCAGCAGCAAAAAGGGCTTGAGTCGAACGTGATCATCGATCGAGACATGGCCGCGCGGCTCGGCATCACGCCGAGTCAGATCGACAACACGCTCTACGATGCCTTCGGTCAGCGGCAAGTATCGACGATCTATAGTGACATCAATCAATATCATGTCGTCATGGAAGTTGCGCCGCGCTATTGGCAGAGTCCGGATACGCTCAAAGACATTTACATCAGCACGGCCGGCGGCGCGCCAAGCGGAACGCAGACGAGCAGCGCGCCGGTGGGCACCGTGGCGGTCACAGCGGCGCCTATAGGCTCCGCGGGCTCCTTAATGTCGGGCTCTTCGTCGGCCTCGGCGAGCGCCCTCAATGCCGCCCGCAACGCCGCGACCAATGCGCTCGCCAATACCGGCCACAGCAGCACCTCGTCCGGAGCCGCGGTGACCACGAGCCAGGAGACCATGGTTCCGCTTTCCGCCATCGCTCATTTCGAGCCCGGCAATACGCCTCTTTCGGTCAATCATCAGGGCCTTTTCGTCGCAACGACGCTCTCTTTCAATCTGGCGCCTAGTGCCTCCCTGAGCGCCGCCGCGGCGGAGATCGAACAAGCCGTCCGTGACCTTCGCATGCCGGCAAGCCTTCATGGCAGTCTGGCCGGCACCGCCCAGGCCTTCGAAGCGTCACTGGCGAACGAGCCGCTTTTGATCGCCGCGGCCATTGCCGCTGTTTATATTGTCCTTGGCGTTCTCTATGAAAGCTACATTCACCCGATCACGATCCTGTCCACATTGCCATCGGCTGGCGTTGGCGCGCTCCTCGCCTTGATGGCTTTCCATACCGAGTTCAGCATCATCGCTCTGATCGGAGTCATTCTCCTGATCGGCATCGTGAAGAAAAATGCGATCATGATGATCGATTTCGCCGTGGAGGCGAGACGTGCCGAAGGGGTGAGCGCGCATGATGCGATATTCCAGGCCTGCGTATTGCGCTTCCGGCCGATCATGATGACGACGGCTGCCGCTATCCTCGGGGCGATACCGCTTGCGCTCAGCTTCGGCGAAGGCAGCGAAATTCGCCGTCCGCTCGGAATAGCGATTGTCGGCGGCCTGATACTTAGTCAAATGCTGACTCTCTACACGACGCCGGTGCTCTATCTTTTGCTCGATCGTCTACAAGAAGGAGCGAGGGAAAGACGCCGGCCATTGGGCCGTCCATCCTATCCCGCGCCCGATGTCGGCTAGGCGTGGTTCGGCCGCGCGAGATCAAAAAGCATTCGACTCGGTAAGTCTTGGATTTTGGTGTGGCGGAAGCGGTCACCTCATGAAACCGCGTCTGAGCCTATAGACCGTCAGAGAATTTCTTTCCAAAAGCAAAGCCTTTGAAACGACGTAAATAAGCGGGCCCTCCTTTTTGAAAGCATAGGGGCGTGGAATTAAATTCTCTTATTCGTTTCTTTGCTACATCAAGCTTGACGGCTGTTGCGCAACGCTTCCACATTATAAAATAAGAGGATGTCGTCATTACGCTGGAGTCGACCGACACGCTTCGATCTGCCGCCGAGACTTTGCAAGATGGAAAACGAGTCGTTCGACATGCCAAAAGCTATTTCCGTTACGCGATAAGAACGACAACCGCTTTTTGGATTTTGGGGGCAGCTTGACAAAACTCATGATCAACCGCCGGGGCACCCTGTTGAACATCGTCGCCGCGACCGCGGCGATTGCCGGTCTTTCGCTGATCGTCATTGCAAACATACCCAAGGGCGCCGAGAACAAGCTCGTCAATGTTTCCTACGATCCGACGCGGGAATTATATCAGGCCATCAATCCGCTTTTTATCGATGCCTATGCGAAGCAAACCGGGCATCACCTGATGATCGAGCAATCGCATGGCGGCTCGTCGCGGCAGGCACGCAAAGTGATCAGCGGCGAGCAGCCTGCGGATGTTGTCACCTTGGGGCTCTTCACGGATGTCGATGCATTGCGGAAACGCGGCTTCATCGCGGCGGATTGGCCGGACCGTCTTCCCAATCATTCCAATCCCTATAGTTCGACGATTGTCTTCGTTGTGCGGGGAGACAATCCGAACGGGATCAAGGATTGGCCCGATCTCTTGAAGCCCGGACTCGAAGTGGTGACGCCCGACCCGCGCACATCCGGCAATGGCAAGTTCGCGTTTCTCTCCGCCTGGGCCTCGGTGACGACAAGGGGCGGGTCCGAGGATGAACCGCGCGCGTTTATTTCTGCCTTATATGAGCATGTGCCTGTCCCGGACGAGGGTGCAAGAGGCGCCGCGACGACATTCGCGCTCCAGGACATAGGCGATGTGCATCTGACCTGGGAAAACGAGGCGCTGAGGGAAGTGGCGAGGCCGCGCATGGCGTCCATACCCACAGCAGAAATCAACCACTGATCCCTCCGTCCCCACGATGCTTTTTAGTTCATTTTCCAGAAAAGTCACTTCGGAAACCATAAGGTTCGTTATCAATCGACCGATATTCCGCGTACAGACCGTCAAGTTGCAGAAAAAACGACTTGGCATCTTTAGAGGAACTAATGCTCATCACCACCCCGAGTTCCTGCGCGTAGCTCATCCAATTTAGCTGCTGCCTGGCCCGAGTCGATTGTTGCGACGGCGAGTTCCACCCCATCGCGAAGGCTCCCTGCACGAGAGGCAAGATAGAGTGCCGCGCCAGCATTCACAGTCACGATATTCTGCGCGTCACCGCGCGTCTTGCCCCTGAGAATGCTTTCGGCTATTCGCGCATTCTGTGCAGGATTTCCACCCAGCAAATTTTCGTATCGCCCGATCTCCCCAAAAAGATCATTGGATGCCACTTGATACGAATGGATGTTTCCGTTTCGCAATTCACGCACATGGGTCGGCGCAACCACCGATAATTCATCCAGACCATCCTCCGCGCACACCACCATTGCTCGCTCTCGGCCAAGAATACGCAAGACATCCGCCGAGGTGTCCAGAAGCGCGATATCATAAACGCCGAGCAGTTGATAAGCGGGCTTAAGCGGATTTGAAAGTGGCCCTAACAGATTAAGAATCGATCGCATCCCCGTCTGGTGCCGGGCAGCAATCACATTAGCCATCGCCTTATTAAACCAAGGACCATGAATGTAGCACATTCCATGTGTCGCAAGAGACTGCAATACACCTTCGGCGGAATCCCACTGTGGAATTCCCAACTCACGCTGTACTTCCGTACTTCCTGACTGGCTCGATATTGCACTCCTGCCGTGCTTGGCAACACGAGCCCCCGCAGCGGCGGCGAGTATCATTGATGTTGTCGAAATATTGAAAACGTTCGCGCTCAGGCCATCGCCACCTGTCCCGCAAACGTCGATCAAGTTGGCCCCCGCCCCGGGAGGCGCCACAAAAGTCGTGCATGCTTGAAAAGCAGTTAAAACGCCAAGCAACTCATCAGGAGTTTCGCCTTTCAAACGTAATCCCATCATCAAATAACCAAGTTGCGCGTCGTTAAACTCGCCTGCAAACAGTGCCACAGCCAAATTTTGAGCCTCGTTCCTTGGGAGATCTTGTCTCTGTGCTAGCTTTCCGATCACAGTTTTCAACTGATCAAAGTTATCGCGCTTAAACATCTCAGGCCTGTCGTATTAGTTTCGGCGTAACTCGGTCGGCGGCAAAGCGGGCTATCGCCGAAAACATTGCAAGGTGGTGGCGTTCTGCCTCTCGCCCCAATCCAGCACCTAATGACTTTCGAGCTTTCAAGCCAGAAATAGGGGTCTTCGCCTGGCGATTCAACAGTAGGTCTGCTGTCGATAAATGTCAGAGCGACCTCGTTGATAGGCCAAGAGCGATCAAGCGAAGAAGAATGCTTAGTTCATTCCAGATGTGCTATCGGGCTGACCGAATCCTACGGCGCCCCCGGCACTCGAAATTCGGCGAGCGACGGCGGTGTGACTGCCTTTTCCGAATGCGGCGTTCCCGCCGGAACCCACTCATAAGGGACCGGCTGTGCACGATAGACCTGATTGCCTTGAACATCCCTTCCAGTGATGGGATCGACCGATTTGGCAAAATAGGGGCTGATATATTCCCAGACGATCGCGCCCCCGGATGTCACTTGGAAAAAGCGTCCGTTGTAGCCTTCATCGATCAATGTATTGCCGTTCGGCAGACGTCTTGCGCTGCTGATGAACGTGGATTGGAACGTCCAGCCAGGTCGCCCGGAATTCTCACCCGAATATTCCCAGATAATTTCTTTTTTAACCGGGTCGATCTCCAGTACACGTGACCCGCCAGTCACCGCCAACACTGCGGGGTGATAGCCGCCTTCACCTTGATTGTCGTAGACAAGCAAATTGCCGGCGCCCGGCAGTCCTGCCGGAATCAGATGCGCATCATGTTGGCCCGAGATCTGATCGACCGGCCGAGGTAATTGTCTTTTACTGCGCGTCACGAGTTCATTAGCGGGGTAATGCGGTCCAAGCGACCACACGATCTTTCCGGTTTTCTTGTCGATAATCACCGTGAAGCTGGCATTGCGTGAATCAATTAGGATGTTCTCCGGATCGAAACGTTTGTCGCCGGCATCGAACCAGTGATTTGGTCCAAGCACGGACAGGTTGTTCACATGCAGATAATCGGGCGTATCCGCATTGCGAACGAGCTTCAACTCATCGGGTGTGAAGCCGAATTCTTCGAGATGTTCAGAAGCGATCCATTTCCACACAATCTCGCCGTTCTGCGAAATTTCATAAGCCACATCATCAAGGACTTTAGGTTGTGCGAATCGCTCCACTGGATGCGCGAGATTGGCGAGAATCAAAGTATTGCCATTCGGCAAGCGCTGCCAATCATGATGCTGTTGCGCCGCTCCACCGGGTGCTTTATCACCGCCCCATTCCCAAACAACCTTGCCGTCCCAATCGAGCTCGCCGATCGTCTTGCTGACCGCAGGCGCAGCACGTCCCGGCACGATACTCGTCCCGCCTCCCTCCGCATTTGTGAGCGTGACGAGTACATGGCCCAGATGACCGCCGGTCAGCGCAGGATCGAGCAGCTTGCCGGGGAACGCATTATATTTCCATTCGTGCACAACATTGCCGTCAAGATCAATCAGGCGCGTGACCTTGTCTGCGCCTGCGAATACCACGTAGCTGTTGAACGCTTTCGTCGGATCATATCGCGTGACACCCGTCGGATAGACACTGGGCTCGGCGTTGGCGGCGATTGGCACCCAAACTATAAAAGCTGCGAGAAGCGAAACAACTCTATGCGGGAGATGCAAATGGAAGGAAAAATGTCGATTTCTGCTAGCGTCCATGGCACCCCTCGTATTATCTACTAAAATAGTAGATAAATACGAGGGGACTGAACGGGTCAAGATGGGCGCGAGCTCAGCGAAAAGCATGATCAAGTTTTGATAGAGCATATTCTGAACTGACGCGATTGCTTCATTCATCTGGAAAGAAGCTGTCGAGCATGTCGGCGATATGTCATCAAGTCGCATCCACGGTGCGCTTAAGGGTCGGCAGTTCTGCCATCCGCCATGCGTTTCAATACTCTTGGAAGCCCCCTTTCACGAAATACAGCTTTCGCCAGAAGCAGGGCGACCAGGCATAGCACAACGATCACAAGCGAAACCGCGGCTGCCATTTCGACGGCGCCCGTTTCCAAGAAGCCTAAAACAACGGTGGACATCACAGCGGTCCTTGGCTGAGTCAAAATCGCTGACATTGAAAGCTCGCGGAGCGCGAGCGCGAAAATCAACATAGCCGAGACCCACGCGCTGGACTTCAGGAGCGGCAGGCTGACATGAATCATCGTTTGCTTCCATCCTGCCCCTGCCACATGCGCCGCTTCTTCAAGCTCCGGCGCGGCCTGCTTCAATCCCGATACAAACAGGGTGAAGGCGATCGGCAGATTTTTCGCCACATAAGGGATGAGCAGAATGGTGAATGTTCCATAGAAGAATTTCAGATAGCAGAGCATTATCGCGATCGCGAAGATCATCGCGGGAAAGCCATAGGTCAGCATAATGATGGCTGCGATCGCCCCCCGCCCTTTCAACGAAGTCCGTTCGACGATCCAGGCAAAAATAACGCCAAGCAAAAGACAGATAACCACCGTGAGGCTCGCGAGACTCAGCGAATGACGGATGGCTGCCAGCACGGGAAAACTTGGGTCTATGAGAGTCTCGAAATTTTTCATCGTCATGGCA
>JAATEW010000356.1 GCA_015655535.1 Hyphomicrobiales bacterium
ACGCATTCAGCGGCTCTCCTTTTCAGGCATTTGGTATATTTGAGCGGCTTTAAAAATGACTTCAATAATACGCTTACAGGCATGTCATTATGAAAAATAATTCAATTATTTCAGGTATAATTTCCCGTATTCTTGCATCTATATTTGAATCGAACCCGCATCGGGCTCGATGATGATTGGAGCATTTCCCATGCTGATACCCATGGAAAGCAGGACCGTTCGTGGCGCTCTCCATCTCCTGACGTTCGCTGGTTCAATCGCGGTCGCTTCGGTCGGAGCGGCTGCGGCGCAACAGGCCTATCCGGCTCAACCGCGCCAATATTATGGGCTCTATCAGGAGAGCCAGGGCGGCGGCTTTGCATCTTCGCGTCAGGATCGCGCCGACTTCGATCGCTCCGGTACACGCGGTCGCATGGGCCTTGGTGCGAGCCCCTATCATCCCGAAGGTCCCGGCAATCCCAACTACTGAGCCACCCTCACAACTATACGCGACGGAAAACGCATCGCCCCGGACACGGATGGCAATTCTGCGCATCATGCTTACGCACGGCGTGCCCGTTGCGCCGCGCTCTTTGCGCGCGAGACATATGGATTCGAAAGCGCCGCGCATTGTTTCCGCATGATGTGAGTCAAACGCATACACGATGCGAACGGTGTCGAAACATGACTGCCGTTCGACAAAGAATACGATGAACACAGCATCGTATCCAATGCGACAAACCTGCAACACGCGCTTTCGAAACTGAAAACTAAATTATTATTCAATGGTACCCCAGCCCATCCATATTGATGCTGATACAGCAAAGGCCGGCCCGTCGCCGGCCTGAGGTTGGGGGATCTCATGAAATTTAAAAACAAGCCTTCAGGGCTGACGCAGGCTATGTCTTGTCCGGCGGAAAATAATGCCTGGACTGGCCGGTCCATGACCGGCGTTAGCACAAGAGACGCAGCTCGCCATTGGCCGCTGGGTCTTGCAGCCAGCCTTATGCTCACCTGCGCGCCGGCTGCGCTGCACGCCGAGCCGACCGTAACGGTGCAGGAGCTCGCCGCGGAAATCGCGGCATTGAAGGCCGAGAATCGCGAGATGAAAGCCGCGATTTCGAACATGAAAGGCGAGACCAAACGCACGCAAGAAAAGGTCCGCCAAGTTGTCGAGCATCCGGCCTATGTCCCCGCACCGGCCGCCGCCGCGATCCCGCCTGGCGCGCTCCCGGCCTTCGTCACCGCCGACAAGAAATTGGTGTTTGGTGGCATCACCTTATCACCCGGCGGCTTCCTCGCGGGCGAAAGCGTGTTCCGGTCGAAGACGACGAATTCCGATATCAACAGCGCCTGGAATAACATTCCGCTTGGAAACAATCCCATTTCCAAAACGAATGAATACCGTCTGACCGGCCGTCAGAGCCGCGCGGCGCTTCTCGCCGAAGGCTATGTCAATCCGGCGACCTTGGCGTCAGGCTATGCCGAGTTCGACTTCCTCGGCGCCGGTACGACGTCGAACGCGACGGATACCAACAGCTATGCGCCGCGCATCCGGCAACTCTACGCGGCCGTCGATTGGAACGACATCGGCGTGCATTTGGCGGCCGGCCAGATGTGGTCGCTGACGACGCTGAACAGCAAGGGCATCACGCTGCGCAACGAAGTCCCGCCGCCCACAATCGACGGCCAGTTCTTGCCCGGCTTCATCTTCGCGCGGCAAGCCGGTGTGCGCTTGACGAAGAATTTCGGCCAGAATCTTTGGTTCTCGCTCGCTCTCGAAGAAGCGCAGACGACCTCTTCCGTGGGAGCCTGCCAACCCGCCGCGATCACAAGCGGCACGGGAACGGCCGGCGCGGGCGCAGCGGCTGTTACGACTGCCGTATCTCCAGTCGTGAATGCAACATGCGCGGCAACGGCGAGCGGCGCCGGTTTCAGCCAATATGGTCAGCCTTATTCGCTGAACCACCTGCCGGACATCATCGGTAAAGTGGCTTATGAAGCGAATATCGCCGATCGTGACGTTCATCTCGAAGCTATGGGCATCTACAAGGATCTGTACGATGCCTCGGAACTGGCCATAGGCGGCACCTCGCTTCTCGGAAACGTCTCGACTCACGACACAACCGGCTTCGGTTTCGGCGGCGGCGCGATCATCCCGATCATTCCGAAGCTGCTCGATCTGCAAGGCAGTGCGATGGCAGGACGCGGCATCGGGCGCTATGGTGCGGGTCTTCTTCCCGACTCGACGATCAATCCGGATGGCTCTCTGCGGCCGATCGGCGAGATCATGGGCATGGCGGGCCTGACGTTGCATGCAACGCCCGCCCTCGATATCTATGCCTTCGGCGGCATCGAGAAAGAAAACCCCGCCTATGGCCTCGTCCCGACGGCAGCCGGTGGCGCAGCCCTTTTCGGCTACGGTCTGCCGAATGCGCTCAACTCCGGTTGCAGCGTTATGAATGCGCCAGCCGCAAGCTGCGCCGGCCAGACACAGACCCTTTGGCAACTCACGGGCGGCTTCTGGGACAAGGTCTATTCGGGCAACTTCGGCGAGGTTCGCGTCGGCGTTCAATATTCCTATTCGCGGCGCGATTTCTTCACGACGCAATATAGCGGACCGCTCGTAGCCGGCGTGGGTCAGGTTCTCGCTCAGCAACAGCTAGCTTATTCGCCAAAGGCGAACGAAAGCACGATCATGACGAGCATTCGCTACTATCCATTCGCGGCCCCGCCAGTGGCGCCGCCGCTGGTCGCGAAATACTGAGCCTCAGCCAGGCTAAGACGAATCGTGAAAGCGGGCCTTCGGGTCCGCTTTTTTATGCGCAACAGGTGCAGTCATATTGGCAAAGAGCCATGCATACTAAACGCGATTTCAAATGAGAATTTGGAACATGCGCGCAGCATTTCCGTTTGAGTGCAGGTGAACGGAAACGATTCACGTGCTTTAACGGAAGGCTCAAAACATGAAACGCACCATAGCTTTTGTTCTGCCGCTGTCAGTTGTCTTAGCTGGCGGCTTCGTCATATCCGCAGCCAATGCGGCGCAGGTCTTCTACCAGCCCGCCTATCAAAACGGCGGAACCTTCGCTCCCGATCAATATCAGGGGCCGCACGGCAGATATGGCAGCCAAACCGGCTTCATCCGGTCGCTCGAAGGCATTCCTTGCGGCTTTAACTGCTCCGCAAGAGCCGCGGCGCACTGGCATCGCGCCTATTGACACCGGCGAAGCGCCGCATCGCCGACGTCAGGGACGCGGTTGCGCGCTGAGCAACTGCCGCGCAGCGGCGATGATGGCCGGCTGCGGTTGGCGAAGCGGCGGAAGCACTTCATTCAACGGCCAACCTCCCCCAAGCGCCTTATAAAGCGCGATGAGTTCCTGCGCGGCCTTGCGGCGCGCGGCGACTTGCTGCTCCTCAAGGTCGAACTCCTGCCGTTCGGCATCGACGACGTTGAGAAAATCGGTCAGGCCGCGATCATATTGTTCGGTCGCAAGCGTCGTGGTCTTGCGGGCCGCCGCAAGCGCGCGATCTAGGTTTCGCAAACGCTCTTCTTCGGCATGGAAAGAGGCGATAGCATCATCGACCTGCTGCACGGCAGCTAAAATGGTCTGCTTGTAGCTGATCATGAGCTCATGGGTTTGCAGGTCGGCAATTTCGATTTTGGCATCGAGCGTACCAAAGTCGAGCACCGGCCAGTAGAGCGAGGGGCCAAGCGATCCGATCAGCGTCAAGGGAATGACCGAGGGTGACGTCTTCGGACCGCCTTGCGCGCCGCCGGCGGCGCTGACGATCACGCTTGGGAAAAGATCGGCTGTCGCGACACCTATGCGCGCGGTTGCCGCCGCGAGACGCCGCTCGGCCTCATGAATATCGGGCCGCCGCCGCAGAAGATCGACGGGGAGGCCGACGGGAATATGCGCCGGAAGCACAGGCATCGGCCCCGGCTTTGCCAATTCCTTGGCGAGGTCCTCCGGGAACTGACCGAGGAGAGTTGCGATCACATGCTGGCTGACTGCGATTTGTGCTTCGAGCGGCGCGACATTGGATTGCAAGGTCGCCAATTGCCGTTGCGCCAAGGTCACATCCATCTCATTGGTGAGGCCGCGGTTGAAACGCGTCTGAGCGAGATCCAAACCGCTTTGCGCGACTCGAATGTTCCGTTGCAAGACGCTCAACTCGCCTTGAAGCGCCCGCATATCGAGATAGGCTCGCGCGACATCTGCTGCGACCGTCACGAAGACCCAGTCGCGCGCATCGGCCAAGGCCTCGGCATCGGCGTTGACTGCTTCGATCCGGCGCCGGAACTTGCCGAAAATATCGAGCTCCCAGCTCGCCGCGAGACCACCGAGTTCGTCGATGCGGGTCAGATTGGTTCTATTGTCGCCGGATCTAAGCAGGGACAGCGCGCGGCCATTCGTGTTGTCCGTGCCAGTTCCCGTCGCCGCGCCGCCGGAGCCGTCGATAGTCGGCAGCGCCTGCCCGATCGCGACATTCATCTGGGCCTGGGCTTCCTGCAGCCGGGTCAGAGCTATTTCGAGATCGAGATTGGATTGCAGCGCGCGCGAGATCAGCGAATCGAGTTCGCGGTCGCGCAAAGATAGCCACCATTGATTGAGATCGACGCTCTGGCGTCCGTCGGATTTCGACACATGCTCGACGGGTTTTGTGACGAAGCTTTCGGGTACCGACAGAATCGGCATTTGATAATCGGGCCCGACGGCGCAACCGGCCAAGCCGGTGCTGAGCAAAAGCACGCCTGCTGAAATCCGCTTCTTCACGCCCGGCAATCCGATGTCGAGATCATGGCACGGAAACCATCAAGGCGCTGAGGCGGCATGTCTCGGTTCCTGATCGATTTCATTCGCCCGGACTTTTTCGCCGGCCACGATCTGGCTGCTCATATTGAGTGCCACTTTATCGCCCATCTCAAGCCCGGAACCGATGTCGACGATGTTCCCATCATCCCTTGCAATCGAAACATTTTGAAATCGAACCATGTTTTTATCATCCACGACAGCGATCTGCGGACCGCCGGAGCGGAACAATAACGCCGCTGCCGGGACTTGGATGAAGCCCGTGCTCTTGAGCTTGAAAGCGACCTGCACATACATGCCGGGCACAAGCGTGCTTTTGGAGTTGGGAATATCGACCTCGACCCGCAGCGTCCGCGCCTGCGGATTGATGGCGCGTGCCGTGCGTGTGACTTTGCCTTCAATTCGTAAATCAGGCTGACTGCTCGATGTGATCACGGCGGGCGTGCCGAGCTGCATCAGTTCCGGCGCGGCGCTCTGCGGCGCGCTCACGAAGACGCGGATTGGGTCATCCTGCGTCATCCGGAAAATGGAAGATGTGCTGTTCGTGCTTCCAGCCGTCACGAGATCGCCGACGTCAATGCGGCGCTGCACGATCGTGCCATTGAACGGCGCCTTGACCTTCTTGAATTCCGTCAGCGCGGAGAGACGATCGACCTCGGCCTGCTGAAGCAGGACTTGCGCGCGCGCAGCGTTGAGTTCGGCAACGGCCTCCGCGCTTTCCGATTTTTTGGATTCCCTGTCCTGGTCGGACACGACTCCTCTTGGCGAATCCCGCCAGCGGTCATAGGTCGTTTTGGCGAAATCGGCGCGCGCCTGCCGAACCGCTACTTGCGCTTCGCTTGCGTTCAATTTCGCCTTCGCAGCCACGAGTTCGGCGTCGAGCTCCGGCGTGTCGATCGTTGCAAGGATCTGCCCGCTTTTGACATGATCGCCGATATCGACCAGCCATTTGTCGACATAGCCGTTCACGCGGGCATAAAGCGTCGTCGCATACCAGGCCGCTGTTTCGCCGGGCAATGAAAGAGGCTGCGCCGCCGAAGAAGCATTCGCCGTGACGACATCGACGGTTGGCAATTCCATCATGTCTTGCAGTGTCGTTTCCGCCAGATGCGCCTCGGCCGCGGTCCTCTCGCGATGGGTCAAGACAAAGCCGAGACCGAGCGCGATCGCGACGGAGGCCGCAAGCCAGATCATGCCGCGTCCGCCGGCAGGCTTGGCCCGCCGTCCGGCTTCGTCGTCATCCCGTGAATTCGGGTTCGCAGCGTCCCTGAGCGACATTATGGTTCCTGCTGATTGGAAAGGCTGCACTCATGCATTCTGGAGGCTCGCGTCGAGGTGAAACCCAACTTCGGCCTTGGTCTTCGGCCGCAGCGTCCGATAGACGACCGGGACAAAAATCAAGGTCGCGAAAGTCGCAAAGAGAAGCCCGCCGATGACAGCGCGTGAGAGAGGCGCGTTCTGCTCGCCGCCTTCGCCCACGCCCAGAGCCATTGGGATCATGCCCAGGACCATCGCGCCTGCGGTCATCAACACAGGCCGCAGCCGCGTATAGCCTGCGACGATCGCCGCAGTCGCTTTGTCGTCGCCCGCGTCCATCCGCTGATTGGCGAAGCTCACGACCAGAATGCTGTTGGCCGAGGTGAGGCCGATACACATCAAGGAGCCCATCAAGGCAGGCACGCTGATGTGGGTTCCAGTGAGAAACAGCATCCAGGTGACGCCCGCCAAAGTGAAAGGCACGGCCGCGAGTACGATGATCGGATCGATCCAGCTTTGGAAGTTGATGACCAAAATGAGATAGACGAGCACCACGGCGACCGCCATTCCGGAAAAGAGGCCGTTGAAACTGTCCCGCATGGTTTCGACCTGCCCGCTGAGCGTCATCGTGATGGCGGAAGCGGGTTTGTCGGCTGCGAGCACCTTGTCGATTTCTTCCGCCGCCGAAGCCAGATCGCGGCCCTGCACATCGGCGTTCACGTCGAAGACCGGCCTGATGTTGAGCTGAGACGTGACGATCGGAACATTCGCGCGTCCGAACTTCGCGATATTCATGAGCAATTGATTGGGCGCTTCCCCGGTGCTCGGCGTGACGGGAATGGCCGACAGGTCCTGCATGGAATTGATGCGATAGGTCGGCACCTGCACGACCAGCGGATAGCTCACGCTGTTTTTCGGATCGATCCAGAAATTCGGCACCGTCTGGCCGCTGGAATTGGTCGTGACGAGCACGTTCCTGACGACCTGCTCTTCGCTCAGGCCGAGTTCCCGGGCCAGCGTACGATCGACATCGATCGTAAGCGCCGGAGCATCCGG
Organism: Hyphomicrobiales bacterium; assembly: GCA_015655535.1. Classification (GTDB taxonomy): domain Bacteria; phylum Pseudomonadota; class Alphaproteobacteria; order Rhizobiales; family Beijerinckiaceae; genus Methyloferula. The sequence goes on from JAATEW010000356.1 coordinate 7,110, forward strand.
CACCTGAAACACATGCGAGTCGACGATGCCGGGAATCGATTTGAGATCGCGCGCGACCTTCTGCGCAAGCGCATAGGCTTCATGGGCGTCAGGACCTGAGACTCTGACATCGATCGGCGCGGGCTGTCCGAAATTCAGAACCTGATTGACGATATCGGCCGGCTGAAAGAAAAATTGCAGGTCCGGAAACCGTTGCGGCAGTATGCGCCGCAGATCGGCGACATGTTCCGCCGTCGGCGTGTGCTTTTCTGTGAGCGAGATCAGGATTTCGCCGTCCATCGGGCTGACCGTCGCGGAATCGCTCAAGGCGATGTTGATGCCGCTGTAAGGCAGGCCGATATTGTCGAGAATGACATCGATCTGGTCCTGGCCGACGATCTGACGGATCGCGGCTTCGACCTCCGCGAAATAATGCTGCGTTTCTTCGATGCGCGTCGCCGGCGGTGCGCGCACATGAAGCCGCATCTGGCCCGCATCGACCTGCGGGAAAAAATCTCGTCCAAGCTGCGGGAAAAGCAGCAAGGAACAGACGATCAGAGCAAGGAAGAACAGGCTCGTCACGCCGGCACGTGCGACGCAGAACGCGACGCTGTTATGATAGGCCGCGCGAAATCGAAAGAATCCAGCCTCAAACCCACGATGAATCAGACTGAAAGGGTTGCGTATGCGGCGGCGTGCAGCCGGCGTCGGGTGGTCTTTTTGTTGCACCCCGACAGAACCGCGCATCAGATATGCAAACAGCACCGGGACGAGCGTGAAGGACAGCGCAAGGCTTGCGATCAAGGATACGCAGACCGAGAGCGACAAAGGCGAAAAAAGATATTTCGCCGTGCCCTGAAGCAGGAAGACCGGCACGAAAACGATGCAGATGGCCAAGGTCGACAACACCGTCGGCACCGCCACTTCGCCGCAGCCCGTGACGATCGCTTGGGTCAATGGGTCGCCCTCATGCACATGGCGCTCGATATTCTCGATCACGACTGTGCTGTTGTCGACGAGAATGCCGACGGCGAGCGCGAAGCCGCCGAGCGTCATGGTGTTCAAGGTCTCGCCGCCAAGATAGATCACCAGAACGGCCGTGATGATCGCGAGCGGAATTGTCGCAAGAATGATGAGCGTCAGACGCCAATTGCCCAAAAACAGAAGGATCATGAGCGCCGTCAATCCGGCGGCCATGGCACCGCCCATGAGCACGCTGTCGAGCGAGGCCTTGACGAAGACGGATTGATCGAAAATCGGTTTGACGCTCACGCCCGGCGGCAGCAATTTGCCGATTTGCGGCATGGCCTCCTTGATGCCGTCGATCACCGCGAGCGTCGAAACGCCGCCCGTCTTGCGCACCATCATCAATGCGCCAGGACGCCCATCGACGGCGACCGAATTGGTTTGAATCTGATAGCCGTCGTGGACATGTGCGACGTCGCTGACGAAGACCGTCCGTCCTGCGACCTGCTTCACCGGAAACCTATTGATAGCCGCGATCGCATCCGGACTATTGTTCATCGCGAGCGTGTAATCCTTGGCGCCGATTTTCACGTCGCCGGACGGCAGAATGACGTTTTGCTGCTGAATGGCTTGGGCAACTTCCGATGGCGAAAGCCCGCGTGAATCGAGCGCCTCCTGATCGAGATCGACCATGATGACGCGTGGCTTGCCGCCATAAGGATAGGGAACCTCGGCGCCATGCACGACCGCGAGATTGGGGCGGATCGTGTTTTGGCCGAGATCGTTCAGCTTCGTGTCCGGCAGAGAGCTGCTTGAAAGACTGAGCTGAATGATCGGCACGTCGGTCGCACCATAGCGCAGGACGAGCGGCGGCGTGATGTTCGGCGGCATATATTTTAAAACGACGAGCGCGCTGCTCGCCAATTGCGTGATGGCGCGGGAGACGTCGGCACCTTCGTGCAAATAGACCTTTTCGACGCCGACGCCATTATAGGCCGTCGCCTCGATCCGGCTGATGTCGTCGACGAGCGACGCAAGCTGACGCTCGTGCAGGGTCAGAATGCGGTTCTGAATATCGGGCGCACTCATGCCGCCATAGGTCCAGACGACGCTGACCACGGGTATGTTGATTTCGGGAAAAATATCGATCGGCATGCGCAGGCCCGCGCCAATGCCCATGATACATATGAGCATGAGACCGGCGACCACCGTATAGGGTCGTTTGAGCACAAACAGGACCAGCGGCATTAGAACTCTTTGCTCAACTGCTAGGCGAGTGCTTCACGTTCGCCGGCGGCGGAGCGGTGCTCCCATTGGCCTCGAAAGCTTTGCCGCTCAAACATGAATGGTCCGCCTGGTCAGGCGTGAGCATCAGGCTGGGGACGATTTGCGGCGATATAGAACGCCGCGCTTCTGACAGATCGAACATAGGCATCAGACATCACGCCGATAGCAAACCTACGCATTGTCTATAGCTATGGTCTTTTCACAGGCCCATTGAATTAAATTTCATTGTCGTTGCTTGCGAATGCAAATTCTATCGCCGACGTGATGGCTCGACGCCCAATGATGTCCACGACGGAAGCCATGGCATGCGTACGAAAGACGCCTTGCATGGAGGCGCCTGACATGGCGAGCCCCAAGTCGCATTTGTATGGTCGCCCTGGCATTGATCTGGAACGGGAGATCGTATGGGCCTTTAATTTATGCTCGCCAATTCGTACTACGCAGCATTTCGTGCGGCGCGGAGGCACAAGTCCTTCCAGTTCTGTAAATAAGGCACTGCAGGCCATGCGATTTCCGGCCCCGTCAGACCAGAATGCCCGGTACGTAAGGATATATCGGACCCGCGTATTCCTTCGAGATATCCATCGTGCAGACAGGACGTTGTGGGCGCTGAATATCCCTGTCCTGGTGCGAGCGTCACCGAAATTATCGGGTAATTTGGATATCTCTCCAGAAACGCGTGGCCGACGAAAATTTGCTTGAGATCGCCGGCGAGCAGCTTCTCCTTAAACGGCCTGATATGACCGGCATCCAGGATCTCTGGATAGCGGCGGACCATGCTTGCGAGCCGAAGATTGTTGAAAATGAAATGCCGATCTTCTTTGCCTAAGTTGATCACCAGCCGGGAGCCCATATAGCCGCCCGATATTTGCCTTTGGATCGATGGCCCCCAAATGTCGATGTGCAGCCCCTCCCATCCCGTTGATGACAGATTTCCGGGCAGGCGTGCAGCCACGCCAATTTGGTGGCGATGCTCCTTTGTGAGCACATAGATATTTCGACAGGTCCATTGCTTGAACTCTTCAAAAAAGTCACGTGTTGCGGCCTCTGGAATTGCTACATATCCCTTTTCCTTATCTTCAGCCGATGGCTCTTCCAGATAGGGCTCTATGCTTCGCAAACCCATCAAGTGCAGTTCATCTGGTATTTGAAATAGCTGGATCGTCGCCGGCAAATCGTTGCCGTCGGTAATTCCGGTCAGCTTTGACATTTCATCATGTGTCAGTTGCCGCCAATCTTCCTTTGGAGGATAAGCGCCGGTGTCACGACCGAACTTGAAACCTGGCGAAGTGATCTCTGTCCAACGTGTGCGACGTGCTATTCTTATCCCCGAATTGATGCGCAAATGATGCGTACGGTCCCAACCAGGGATCAGCGACACGAGTTTGCAATCAGCTTCAAGATCCATGACTTGATCGACCCTTTCTAATAATACGGTCGCTTGCCCGATGAGATAAGACTGAATCAGAAAAGCATCTCATTGGGTCTGCCGCGCAAATCGTGCATAACCAAAAGATTGGGCATTTTCTTCAGCGGCCAGAATTTGATCTATATCGTCATCGCTTAAAGCGAAATCATAGACATCGCGATAGGTGTCGTGAACTGATTGGTGCAAAGATGCGGGCATGAGTTCGGGATGGAAGATCTCCGCCAACCAATCGACCAGAAGAGGATCGAAGACGGGAAGCGTGAACAGAGGAAAGTCCGGAACGAGGTAGACCTTGCGTGCCCGAACCGCGCGGATCATTTGCCATACCTGACTATCGAAGAGTCTTTTGGGCGAAGCTTCCGACGAAGATCCTTGAATCAATATGATGTCTGGATCAAGCAGTACGACATCCTCGATTGAGAATAGGCCGGCGAAACGGGTCTGAGCCGCGTTCTTCGCACCGACTAATTCGAATCGTTCGTCGAGATATTGGCGAGGCGGCCCTATTCCAAACCTTTCCCCGTTGGAAATGAGAACCAGGACCCGCAACGGTTGTGCCCTCATCGAGGTAAGGTGGCTTGTAATGGCCGCGATCCGGTCCTTATACGAATTTAGAAGCCCGCGGCCCTTTGTATCTTCTCCGCTCAAGATACCGAGCAATTGCCATAAGGCTATGTGGCTCGACATCAGCGGGCGCGGCGTATTGAAGCTAACGAATTCAAAGGAACCGAGATTGCCGATCACGTCCTTCTGTGTTGACCAGCCGAAAACCGCGTCGGGAGTCAGCCGCATAATCTCTTCAAGGTTTGCGTTACCGTTGCCTCCGGCTGAGGCAATCTCGTCGGAACTCGGGAACACATGATCTAGAAGAGCAGTTTTCATACCTCTTCGGCCGAGCGCGGTAGTTCCAATGATGGACTGCAAATTTCCAGCAAGCGTGGCAAACGTGGGCATAATGTTTGCCGTAAAGACTATCCGCTGCGGTGCGTGCTGAAGGACATGATCGTTACCGATCATGTCCTTCATTCGGAAGGCCCGATGCGAGCGTTAGCCTTTGAGACCGCGGCGGATTAAGGCTAAGAGTCAACACTAAGCCGACACAAATGAGGAAGCCAGATATAAGCGCTGTCGTGTGTGAGAGAAATGTTCGAGCTTGCATCGGTCTTCGTTCGTGTACTAGCGTTCGGCATCCACGACGCTTCACTTTCATGGGTTCACACAAGGCAAACCCCGTCGACAGATGCCCCAAAATCCTTTCAGAACTTGACTTGAGCTGACGCCATAAAAGTTCGGGGCTGCCCAACGTAATTCTGAGTGAGCCAATAATGGTTATTGGCAATATTCGTTACGTTGAACCGTAGGACGTATTCCTGCCCGAAAGGCAGCTTTTGGCCGAGGAGGTCGCTGGCTCGATAACGAAAGCCAAGATCCTCCGTCGTAAAGCCAGGCAGAAACTCCGTATTGAGACGGTCCACGGCTTGTTCGCCAGTGTAATAAAAGCCACCGGTTAGCGTTAGTCCCTTGGCAAAAGGCAAATCATATTCCGCCGTGATCTTTTCCATCGAAAGCGCCACATTCGGCGGTCTATAGCCGTTGATAGAAGGTGCCGTCGGCGAGGTGTTATTTTGCACGTCCCGGGGGTTCAGAAGCGTGACGCCTCCTAAGATTCGGAATCCCTCAAAAACGTTGCCGGTCGCCGTCAACTCCAATCCGCTTACGCGCTCTCGGCCATCCTGCACATAGGTGTATGTGCCATTGCCATTATAAGAAGCATATTGGAGTGCCTGCTCGATTTGAAATAGCGAGGCAGTCAAGAGCATGCCGCCGACATTGGCCTTGGCCCCGATCTCGAACTCGCGCCCAACAAAAGGAGCGAGAACCTGGCCGTTATTGGTGTAGATCGTCGATCCGCCGTTGACCACAGCCTGGCCCGGCTGCAAAGATTCGCTATAAGTTGCATAGGTCGAGATAAAGGGAACGGGTTTGAATATAAGAGACAAGCTTGGTGAAAGATGGCCTTGATCATAAGCCGAGGTCGAACTGCCGTTCGTAAGGTTAAAATTGTCACCGGAAAGAACTGTGTAATTGCCACCAACCAGCGCCGATAAATATTCATTGAATTTGATCTCGTCTCCCAAAACGAAATTTTTTGCCGTCGTATAAGACGATGTCCGAGCTGGCCCAATGTTCGATTGCGCGAAGCCTGGTTCGGGGAAATAGGTCGGTGAGACGAAATTCAAATTACTGAAGGAGCCGGCAGCGTAGCTTGTTGGCGAGTAGGCATATCGCCAATCATTTCCATAAAAGCCGGTCGTCAGTTTGTGGTGTATGAAGAAGGTATCGAAGTTGGCGTCTATGAACGCATAACCGGTATTGGCATAAAAGTGATAATCCGGAAGGTGAGAATCGGTTTGACTGTAGAGACCGCTGGAATTTGCCACGCTATTGTTAGCGACGATATAGTCGCGAACGACGACTTGTGAGTAGGCGTAAGACGCGCGTGCCGTGAAAATGTCATTGAGCTTCCAGCTCAGGTCCGTACCGATGCGGTCTCGCTGAGTTGAGTAGGTAGTGAAGGGTTCCCCGAAATTAAGCGCGGGGTCAGGCACTACGGAGTGCAGGATCTTGCTTGATCCGTTGGGATTTGCTGCAAAACTCCAAGCGACATCGCCGCCATTGAAGACTTGATCGTAATGGGAGCCGATGAAGGTCAATGAGGCGTCGGGACTTATATGCCAAGTGAGCGCCGCAGTGAGTACGTCCCGCTTGATGCTCTGAAAGTTGACCGCTGTGTCGCCGTCTTGACCGACAATGTTCAGCCGATAGGAAAAGCGACCTTCTTTGTCTATAGGGCCACCAAAATCCCCATGCGTGAATCCGGAAAGGCCGCCATAATCTCCAATTGTCACACTCGCCAAAGGAACATCCGTTGGTCTTTTGTAGACGTAGTTCAGCATTCCGCCGACGTTGGTCGGGCCGTAAAGGAAGCTGGTCAAGCCCGTATAAACTTCCAAGCGCTCCTTATCCTCGAGCGGCTCGTTGAACATATTGCCTAGGACCATGCCGTCTTCCGCCGTTCCACCGCCCTTGGCGCTCCAACCC
>JAATEW010000212.1 GCA_015655535.1 Hyphomicrobiales bacterium
GCCAGCACGCGCTCGCCCTCGATCTCGACCATGCAGGCGCGGCAATTGCCGTCGGCGCGGTAGCCGGGCTCGGGCGAGTAGCACAGATGCGGGATATCGGTGCCGAGCCGCTTGGCCGCCTGCCAGATGGTCTCGCCGTCCCGCGCCGCGACCTCGCGGCCGTCGAGAGTGAAAGCAATCGTCTTGCCTGGTTCGTTCGAACTCATCGCATCACCTCTCGCCTTCACTGCGCGAGCCGTCCCGTCATTCACCAACGCCCGAGCGGCCTCTTCAGCTCCTCGGGAAAATATTTCAGCACGCTGACCAGCGGGTTCGGCGCCGCCTGGCCGAGGCCGCAGATCGAAGCGTCGCGCATCGTGTCGGCGAGCTCGGCCAGCAGCGCCTCGTTCCAGGGGCCCTGGGCCATCAGCTTGGCCGCCTTCTCGGTGCCGACCCGGCACGGCGTGCACTGGCCGCAGCTCTCGTCTTCGAAGAAACGCATCAGGTTGAGGGCGACGGCCTTGATGTCGTCCTTGTCGGACAGAATGACGACGGCGTGCGAGCCGACGAAGCAGCCATATTGGTCCAGCGTGCCGAAATCGAGCGGCAGGTCGGCCATCGACGCCGGCAGGATGCCGCCCGAGGCGCCGCCCGGCAGATAGGCATGGAATGCGTGACCATCGGCCATGCCGCCGCAATATTCGTCGATCAATTCCTGGATCGTGACGCCGGCCGGCGCGAGCTTGACGCCCGGATTCTTCACCCGGCCGGAGACCGAATAGCTGCGCAATCCGTGCCTGTCGTTGCGGCCGTTCGAGGCCCACCAATCGGCGCCTTTCTCGACGATGTCGCGGACCCAGAAAACCGTCTCGACATTATTGATGAGCGTCGCCTGGCCGAAGAGTCCGACCTGGAACGGGAAGGGCGGCTTATGGCGCGGCAGCCCGCGCTTGCCTTCCAGGCTTTCGAGCATCGCGGATTCCTCGCCGCAAATATAGGCGCCTGCGCCACGGCGCAGGTGGATCACAGGGCCACCTTCCGGCAGCTTTGCGATCTCGCGTGTCAGGATTTCGCGCGCCGCCGGATATTCGTCGCGCAGATAAATATAGACGGCGGGAGACTGGACGACATGCGCGCCGATCAATGCGCCTTCGAGAAAGCGATGCGGATCGCTTTCAAGGTAGAAGCGATCCTTGAACGTGCCGGGCTCGCCTTCGTCACCATTGATGGCCATGAGACGCGGGGCTGGTTCGCCAAGCACGGAGCGCCATTTGCGCGCCGTCGGAAAACCGGCGCCGCCGAGCCCGCGCAGATTGGCGCCTTCGAGCGCCTTCAGAAGATCCTCGGTTTGCAGCGCACCGCTGCGCAAGCGCCCGAGCAGTTGGTAGCCGCCCTTTGCCTTATAGTCGTCATAGCCGATGTAATCCGGAATCTCTGGATGCGTATGGCCAGTTTCCGCTACGGCGAGCACGGTCGCGGGTGTCGCGTGGTCGACAAAGGCGTGTCCGACTTCGGCGACCGGCGCGGTGTCGCAGCGCCCGACGCAAGGGGCGCGGACGACGCGCACATGCGGGCCCGCGGCGGATTTCAATTCGTGCAAGAGCTTTTCGGCGCCGAGCAAGGCGCAGGTGAGCGAATCGCAGACCCTGATCGTCAGAGGCGGGATGGAAGCTTCGCCTTCCTTGACGACATCGAAATGCGCGTAAAAGGTCGCCGTCTCGAAGACTTCGGCGAAGGAGAGTTTCATCATTTCGGCAAGGGCCGCGAGATGGGCGGCCGAAATCTGATGATAGCTGTCTTGGATCAGATGCAGATGTTCGATCAGAAGATCGCGCTGCATGGACCGGCCTTCGAGAAGATGTTCGATCTCTTCGAGCGCCTTCAGGTCGATCTGGCGGCCCTTGGGTGTCGCCTTGGCGCGCTTCGATCCTTCACCCGGATGCTCGAAGTGGCGGACGGTTTGACTTGCTGCATGATCCATCGGATGGCGTTTTCCGCGCTCGCCTCGACGCCATGCGCGCATCGGGCATTATTTTTTAGATATGAACCCGACGTGGAAAGGTGCAGTTTTCCGCGTCGAAGATCATCTTCTAGAATAATTCCATTTTTTTCCCTTTGGCGAGATGAAACAAGCTAATTTTCGTGATGTCTTGATAGATATTTTCTATCGTTTGATAGGTAAATCAACTAATTGATTAAAATCTATACCAGAGCGCCGCGATGGGTCCGAATTCGCGGCCCGCATTTCTGCCGGCGACGGTCAAAAAACCGCCGATCTGTCCCGACCAACTGGGACTGAACGCATACACGCCGCTCACTTGTTCCTTGTCCCAATAATAACTCGGATTGGACGGCGTCCGCCCGTCCGAGATCGCGGCGAAATACTGGACGAGGATCATGAAGGCCGGCGTCGCATGAACGCCCGCCGTGATGTCGGCCCGCCATTCATTGGGCGTGACCGCATCGTTCCAGCGATAGCCGGCTTCGAAATCGGCGAAAACATTATAGCCGAAAACCGCCGTGCTGATGCCGGCGAGGCCGCGGATTTCACCCGTCAAGCTATGGCTCTGATCCAAAGACCTTGTCGCCGAGTCGGTCTGCAGACCGAGCGGCGGCCGCAACAGGCTTTGAACCGAGAAGATCAAAAGCTCCGTCTGATAGATTTTCAAACGCGCACCGACGGCCGTGTCGCCTATGCCTGTCGTGGCCTGCGTGAGGCCCGGCGTGGGGCTGGTTTTGATATGGTCGATCGACGGCGAGGCGACCAGCGTCAAGTAATCCGTCGTGCCATATTCGATGTAAGTGCCGAGTTCGAATTTTTGATAGGATGAGACGGGGATCAATCTGCCTTTCTTGTCGAAAGCCCGGGTCGAGCCTGAGAATGTCGCCGTGGTGATGATCTGGCCTTCGCCTGCGGGTTCGAGAAAGGCACCCGCATCGGCGCCGGTTCGAGTGAAAAAAACCGTGGCGCCGATCGACGCGATTGCGAGACAGAAAGCGTGAAAACGAAAACGCACGGGAACAAACGCCAAAACGGAAAATTGAAACCGGCAACAGGTAAAATCTTACGTTACGTTATCCAATTTGGCGGTTTTACCCAAGCCCCTATCTGTCAAGAGTTACGGCTCGCGGAAACCGGTGAATTATGGGGATGGATTGCCGGAAAAGCGGGGAAAAGCCGTCACTTGGCCCGGCGTGACCTTCAGCATTTGCGCGTCATCCGGCACATCGGCGAAAGCCAGCGGGTCGGCGCCCGTCATCCAGACCTGCGCGCGCAAGGTTGCGAGCGCCGCGTAAAGCGCGATCCGTCGTGCCGGATCGAGATGCGCCGCGATCTCGTCGAGCAGGATCAGCGGCGCGATCCCGCTCATGTCCGCGACCAAGCGCGCATGCGCCAGCATGATCGTGATCAGCAGGGCCTTTTGCTCGCCGGTCGAGGCCTGGGCAGCATCGAGCGCTTTAGCCGCTAAGCGGACGTTGAGATCACTGGCATGCGGCCCGATCAAGGTGCGGCCCGCGGCGGCGTCGCGGCCGCGCTGCTCGCGCAAGATCATGCGGTAATGATCCTCGACCTCCAGCGCGGGACTTGCGCCGACCATAGGTTCGATCTCGCCTTCGAGCGAAAGCTCCGGCAGGGGAAAAGCCGAGGCCTCGGCGGGCATCATCGCAATAAGCGCTGAAAGCCGCGACACCGTCTCGTGCCTCGCGGCAGCGACAGCGACCGCCAATTCGGCGATCTCGCGTTCGACCGCATCGAGCCATTTGGCATCGGGCCGCTGGTTGAAATCCTCAAGCAGACGATTGCGATTGCGTAGCGCGCGTTCGAGCGAGGCGACGCGTGTGCCATGTTCTGAATCGACGGCCAGCACAAGACGGTCGAGAAAGCGCCGCCGGTCGCCGGCGGAGCCGGAAAAAAGCCGGTCCATCGCAGGCGTCAGCCAGACCACGCGGACATGATCGGCGAAGCTCTTGATTGAGGCGACGGGCTCGCGGTCGATCCGGTAGCGGCGCAGCACGCCATTGCCGTTTGGCGGATCGATGCCGGTGCCGAGCCGGACGTTGCCTTGATCGGTTTCGAGATCGACGGACACAGCCCAGCCGCCTGAGCCTTGCGACGCGGCGCATTCGGCGAGCTCGGGCCGGCGCAGCCCGCGCC
>JAATEW010000074.1 GCA_015655535.1 Hyphomicrobiales bacterium
CTTTGCCGTCGCGGAGCGCCGCGACCTTTCCGGCGTCCTTGTCGACGCAGGTCACGACATGACCGAAATCCGCGAAACAGGCCCCGGACACAAGCCCGACATAGCCGCTGCCGATCATCGCTATCCGCATGGATCATCCTTTATGATTGAAGCCGACATCAGAGAAAGAGATGCATATCCGATCAGATCGTCTGGATCATTCGTGCATGGATATATCTCTATGATCCGGAACCTGCGTTCAAGGTCCGGGCCAAATGACGGCGGTCAAGGTTGAATCGATTCATTCGCATGTTCGTCACCGACACGCTTCGCATTTTATGACACTTACCGAACGGCTATGAAGTTACCGTCGAAAAGCGGCGCTTCTTAGCACTCATTTGCGATACCCGAGAGGTATCACCATAGTCCGGTCCAACGTGCCGCTGGCTCTTGCAAAAAGTTGCGTGAAAACTATGCCTTCTTCGCAGTGCGCTCGGCGATAATGTCCGTTTGATTACCCGAACCGTTGCTCGTCCAAGCGTCAAAATTATTTCAATTTAATGGCATCGCAGAAAGCCGTCCTGCCAGCTTCCAGCCGCACTAAGCCGTAAAACGCCGCTGCCCCTTACCCATTTATTGACGCCTTCACACGAAGGTAAAACATGCAAGGACTAATCCCCGAGGCAGGGAGCAAGCAGGGCCGCATGAAGGAAGAAGTTTTTCCATTCACGCTCGCTCGCCACTGACGCTAGGCGGCGCCAATTCTCTCGATCAAAGATCGAGGGTCACCGCCACCCGGGCGCGTGAAACGCAGGGTAAAATATGGTCCTGACGCGCATCGACCGAAAGAACGGAGTCGCGGTGGAGGACCGTACCCTCGCTATAGCCACAGATGCAGGAACCGCACACGCCGAGTTCGCACGAAGACGGCAATGATATGCCGTGATCCCGGAGCACCTGCAGCAGCGAACGATCCGCCGGCACATGCAGGATCTCTCCGGTTGACGCCAATCGTGCGTCGAACGGTTCCGGCTTGAAGTTCTCGTCGAGCGTCGCCTGAAAGACTTCATTGTGGATCTGATCTGCGCGCCAACCTTGGGCCTCGGCCCAGGCGCGGACCGAAGTGGTCAAAGCACTTGGACCACAAGAATAGATAGCGGTTCGCTCACAAGGCTGCCCGATAACATCCGGCGAAAAACGGCGCCCCTCCGATTTCAGCCAAGGCACGAGGCGCGTTCCGCAGACATCCTTCAAGGCCTCGAAAAGCGGCGCCTCCTCGGCCGAGCGCGCGCAGTAATGCAGCGTGTAATCATCACCGGCACTGTTGAGGTGGCGCGCCATGGCCAGAAACGGCGTCACCCCGATGCCCCCTGCGACGAAGACATGGCGCCGGGCATGGGCATCGAGTGGAAAATTGTTACGCGGGGCGGAAACATGCGCGATGATCCCCGGTGCAAGATTGTCATGTATCCAAATCGAGCCGCCACGGCCGGCTTCTTCTCGTTTCACCGCGATCTCGTAACCGCCGCGGTCGGCAGGATCGCCACACAGCGAATATTGCCGTATCCGCCCATTGCCGAGCCGCAGATCGACGTGCGCTCCCGGCGTCCAGGCAGGAAGTTCCGGCCGGAGAGGATGAACGAAGCGCAGGTGCAGGACATCTTTGCTTTCAAGCTGCGCACTTTCGACGCGCAACTTCATGATGAGGCGCGCGGTCATGCTTCGCCCTCGAGAAGTTCGATGACATCGCCCGGCCGAATGATACCGCCGCGCTCGATCCCGCAGTTCAATCCCGACCGATTGTAGAGCGGCAGGTAAACCGGCGAACCAAGTAGCTCTTCCAGATACTTGCACGGAAAGTTCAGGCGGCCGCCGCGCAGAATGGTTTCCCCGATGCGGAAACGGCGGCCGACGAGGTGGTTGAGCGGGACGCCGCGCACCGTGAGGTTGCGCCTGTGATCGCCGGGAGCCAGAATGATCGGACCCGACTGCAACGGAGGATCGTTGCGCTGGAGCGCATCCAAAGCCTCCTGCTCGATGAGAGTGACCTCCCGGACATCGGGCTTCGGCGAATAGGTCCCGGTGCCCGTATAATAGCGATCGCCGACGATGCCCCGGCCCGCCACCAAAGTCGCTTCCTGGAGTTCTTCCATCTCGTAGCTCGCAGCCGGTGCAATGTGGATATGCAGCACGACGCCTTGCCAGCCAACCGCGCCACCGGGACGCTGACGGGCGACAATACCCGCGGGATGCTGGAACGCCTCGACCATCCGAGGGATCGAGGCCGATGGCGTATGCCGCTCTATGTCCTGCGCCGGCGCGAAGTCATCCGGCGCATAATCTGCGCTGAAATCGTCCGTCTTCTCCATGGCGCATATCTCCCACTTTGATATTATTCCAATATAGGAAACTTTTTCTTATATAAAGGAACTAATTTATGCATTGCAGGCCGCGCTCGCGAGCGGTCTGCCTAAATAATCGGCATGGCCTGAGCCCGGCATGCCACGACTTCCAGTGCTTCTCTCTCAATGACTACCCGCCGAGGGACTCCTCCCAGCCAATCGTCCTGCGTCAGATGCCCAAGAACGCGCTCCTCGCGTTCGGGCGCGCGGTTATTGGCATACCCCTTGCTCTCTTTTAATAGAAATATATCCCCTTTTAGAGAATGGGCGGGAGAACGATCTTGACTGATACCACCTTCATCGACGCGCCGGTGGAAAGCGCCAAGAACATGCGATCGGTGGTGATCGCCGGATCCATCGGCACCATCATCGAGTGGTATGATTTCCTAATCTACGCGACCACTGCGGCATTGGTGTTCGGCAAGCTTTTCTTCCCGACCGAAAACCCGCTGCTCGGAACCCTCGCGGCGCTTGGCAGCTATGCTGTAGGTTTCATTGCCCGGCCCGTCGGCGGATTGCTCTTCGGTCATATCGGTGACCGTATCGGACGCAAATCGATGCTCATGGTCACCATGATGATCATGGGCCTCGCGACCTTCGCAATCGGTCTCTTGCCGACCTATGCCAGCATCGGAATCGCCGCGCCCATCCTCCTCGTCCTCCTGCGCATCATTCAAGGAATAGGGCTCGGCGGCGAATGGGGCGGAGCGGCGCTCATCGTGCTCGAACATTCCCCGGCCTCAAGGCGCGGCTTCTACGGCAGCCTCGTCCAAGTGGGATTTCCTCTCGGCATGGTGTTGTCGACACTCACGATCTCCTCCGTTGCCAAGCTGGAAAGTTCGGAGTTCCTCAGTTGGGGCTGGCGCATTCCTTTTTTGCTGAGCTCAGTTCTCTTCGTCGTCGGAGCCTACATCCGTGCGAGGGTCGCCGAGTCTCCCGTCTTCGAACATATGCAGAAAACCAAAGACGTGGCCGAACGGCCTTTCGTCGAGGCCATGACCGAAGGCCGGGCGAGTTTCCTGACGGCGGTAGGACTGAAGCTCTCGGAAGTGTCCTGGGTCTATATTCTGACCGTCTTTATCGTCGTCTATGCGACGACGCAGCTACAGCTCTCCAAGGAACTGATCCTCAATTGCGTTCTCTTAGGAGCCGCATTGGAAATGATCACTATTCCGATGTTCGGCTGGCTCTCCGACAAAGTGGGGCGGCGGCCTTTGTACATCTGGGGTGCGATTTTCTCGTTAATCTTCCCCTTTCCGATGTTCTGGATGCTCAACACCAAGATCCCGTTTTTGGTCGGCTTGACGATCGTGATCGGCATGAACTTGGGCCATGCCCTCATGTTCGCGCCGGAGGCGACCTATTTTCCGGAACTCTTCAAAGGACGTGTCCGCTGCACAGGCGCAAGCTTCGGCTTTCAGGTCTCAGCCGCCATCGGCGGGGGACTGGCACCGGTCCTCGCGACCGTCTTGCTTGGTTATTTTGGAGGAACGGCCGGCGTCTCGATCATGCTGATCCTCTTCGCGCTCATCACGCTTTTCTCGGCTCTTCGCGCCCGTGAGACATACATGGACAAACTCGTCTGAGGGAGGCTCGCATGCGCTTTGGGATTTTCGTCTATCCTGGCGTCGAACCGATCGATCTTGCGACATTCGGCGTGCTCTCGATGGCACGCCGTGTGGCGCCAGAAATCGAGATCGTCACGATCGCGCCGCAGGCCGGGGAAGTCCGTATGGCGAACGGCCTGCGGATCATTGCGGATTATTCGATGGAGAATGCCCCTCTTTGCCATCTGGTGATCGTTACAGGCGGTCCGGGCTGGATCGAACAAGCAGCGTCACTGGAGACCTTGTCGTACATACGGCGCCTGGCAGCCTCGTCCAAGCTCGCATCCGTCTGTACGGGCGCGATGATCGTGGCGGCCGCCGGCGTTCTCGACCACGCGACAGCGACGACGAAGCGCCGTGTCAAATCGCCGGAAGCGAGCCCTTTGCTCGCCCTGAAAGAGAATGATCGGATCAACGGCGTCGAGGCATTGCTGGTTGACGAAGGCGGTGTCGTCACCGGCGGCGGCGTGTCACTTTGCATCGACGTCACGCTCTATCTCATCGGCCGTGAACTTGGGGAGCACGTCGCGGCCGAAGTCGCACATCTCATTGAGTACGATCGGGCGAGAGCCGCTAATGCCACACAGTTCCCAGCCCATCACGGCTCGCAGACTGAGCCTGCGAGCCAAGATATATGCGCTTAGGCCTTCATGTCGGCAACGAGCTGGGCGACAGCCTCGCGCGAGGCGCCCTTGACCCAGGCATTCGGACGTGTCCCGCCGAGATAGGCCACGATGAGGAGGATTTCATCGGCACGCGGCGCGTCGGGAATCGTCAAGGTCATCGTGTCCATGGCGTCGAGATCCCATTCGGTATCGAGGCCGCCAAAGATCACATCGATCGGGGTGCCGGGTCCGCCGATCTTCGCATTGCCAGGGATGAGCGCGGGACCGCCGCGGATCGCCTTTCGCATCGCAAGCCCCAGGCGCATATGAATGGCGCAAGGCCCATGTTCGAGATCGCCGTCCGTGCCAACGAGCGCCGCCTTGCCAAACCCTTTGACCTCAACGGAGCCGAGGGAATTGAGGGCGCGTTCGGCAAGCTTCACGCCGATCTCGAGGGACAGATCCGCCAGCTCACTGAAATCCGCGGCGGAATCCTTGCCGATCAGGGGATTTTTGAACACGGCAGCCGCGGCAACGCGACGTGTCGGCGCCGCCACGGCTTTTCTGGCCTCGCTGAAAATCTCCTGATCGAACAGGTATATCTGGCGGATATTCATTTTTGCTCCTCTGATATGATAGTAGAAAAATATCTATCATAGGGGACATGCGACAGGCAACCGGTTTGGCTTGCGTTTCACGCTCGCTGTATTGCATCAAGAACGGCACGGCCGTTGAGATTCGAAATTCACGGCATTTGGCGGATAGAGTCGGAATGGTCAAAGTCGCGGAAAAAGAGGGCATCGAAGGCCGCAATGGCCGCCCGAAAGACCCACAACTCACTGTCATGGCGCGCGAAATCCACGATCAGCGTCGCAAGAAACAATTGTCCCTAGACCAACTCGCCGATCTCTCGGGCGTCAGCCGCTCGATGATTTCCAAGATCGAACGGAGCGAGGCCGTTCCATCGGCGACGGTGCTCGCCAGGATCGCCGAAGCGCTTGGCGTCACCTTTTCCACTTTGATGTCACAGCCAGTGGAAAATGAAGTCATCCACATCAAAGCTTCAATGCAGCCTGTGCTGCGCGAAGAAGGCTCAGGCTTCACGCGCCGTTGCCTTTCGCCCGTGTTGCCGGGCCGAGGGATCGATTGGGTCTTGAATACCCTTCCGCCGCGCGCAACCGCCGGCGAGTTCGGAGCCCATCGCCGCGGCGTCGAAGAATATATCTACGTCCTCCAGGGACGGCTGAAGGCCGTCATTGGGACGCATATCATCACGATCGAGACGGGGGATTCTCTCTACTTCCAGGCCGACGCGAACCACTCGTTCACCAACATCGGCTCCGGCGAATGCACCTACTTCCTTGTCATCGATGGATCGGGACTGCGGCGCAGAGGGTGATTTTCCGGCTGGCCCCGCTGGGCTTGATCGGCGCCGGATCGTATCGACCGGCCCCAGATTTGGGTGCCATGAGCCTTGTCCAGGAGGTCAATGGAACGCGGCATGGGCAGAGGCATGTGTAAGCCACCGTGTAAGTGTGGCCGCCGCTCAACCCATGTCTTATCGATAACGTATTGACGAAACGTCGTTTGCGGATGGTGCTCTGGAGAGGACTCGAATCTCCAAGAGGCACCTTAAGTTATTGAAAATAAAGGATCAAGCGCGACCCAACATCCAAGGTGTGTAGGACCCTAATGTAACCAATCTTAATCTAAGCTGCTCAGAAGTTCAATTCACCTAAGCAAGCTTTTACCTCAGCACCAAGGTGTCGGGTACCGCTTGTCGTTGTCTCACGGTTCCATTCGAGGCTCGACCAGCATCTTGATTCTTACCGGAGCATCGATGCGATCATTAGATCCTGCGATGCCATGGTCTCACTGATCAGGACCACAGACGCTAAAGCGGAATCGTTGTGGTCGGTAGGGCCATTTCGACCCTGCGTCTCTCAACACAGCCGCCAAAGATCGACACGGACAACATGGTCACGGTGAAATGCTTTGCGCCTCAGTCTCCGTTGATAGAAGCCAAAGATCCAAAAAGTCCGCCAACTCCGCTCTGGTCAATGAATAAGGCAGTTGTTTTTTATACCGATACAGACGGAACCGATGCGGGAAAATTCAGCTCGCTCGTCACTATGGAACAGAAGTCGAGCAAGTTTGCTGCCGCTTCAGACGACGGACTGATGCAGATCACCTCAAATCTCGGTAGTCGCCCCAAAAGCGGCTTCGGCATCATAAAAGTCCAGTGGACAGTCAGCGCCACGAAAGACGGCGCTTGACGGGATGTCTGGCCTTGTAGACAGGCAGCCACACCTGCGTTCCCCGAACCCTGCTCAAAAGGTCGGCAGGAACCGGACATTGAGGTGATAGACACCATTTGAAAGAGCGATAGGACGCGGCATGGGCAGAGGCATGTGTAAGCCACCGTGTAAGTGTGGCCGCCGCTCAACCCATGTCTTATCGATAACGTATTGACGAAACGTCGTTTGCGGATGGTGCCCTGGAGAGGACTCGAACCTCCACAGCTTTCACCACAGGTACCTGAAACCTGCGCGTCTACCAATTCCGCCACCAGGGCATGGCATGTCCTTAAAAGGCCATGCCATTCCTTGTCAATGAGCGCGGACGTGACGCTTGTGACGCCAAGCCCGCTCGAGACCCTGTACAGGGGTTTTGGTCTCGCTTAAAGGATGCGGCATCCCTGCTCGTGCGGAGCCCATAGCATGGCCGAATATCAGCTGAAAACGGACCGCCTCGTCACGGTTTTTGGAGGCTCGGGCTTTGTCGGCCGCCATGTGGTGCGGGCGCTGGCGCTTGCCGGCTGGCGGGTGCGCGTCGCGACACGGCGCCCGGATCTCGCCTTTTTCCTGCAACCGGCAGGCAAAGTCGGCCAGATTCACGCGGTCCAGGCCAATATACGCTACCCTGATTCGATCGCCGCCGCGGTGCGGGACGCTTATGGCGTTATCAATCTCGTCGGCATTTTAGCCCCCTCCGGCGCGCAGACCTTCGACGCCATCCAGCATAAAGGCGCGGAGGCGGTCGCCAAGGCTGCGGCTTCGGCCGGTGCCCGCTATTTTGTGCAAATGTCGTCGATCGGCGCCAATCCCGAGGCTGCCTCGGCCTATGCCAAAACGAAGGCCGAGGGCGAGAGCGCCGTGCGCCAAGCCTTTCCGGATGCGACGATCCTGCGGCCATCCGTGGTGTTTGGACCGGACGATGATTTCTTCAACCGCTTCGCCACAATGGCGCAGGTGATGCCAGCCTTGCCGCTGATCGGCGGCGGCAAGACGCGATTTCAGCCTGTCTATGCTGGCGATGTCGGCGCGGCCGTCGCGGCGAGCCTCGATGAGCAGGCCCGTGGCAAGCTTTATGAACTGGGCGGCCCGGATATAGCGACCCTGCGCGAGATCATGGCCTATGTGCTCACTGTGACCGGCCGCAAACGGCTGCTTCTGCCTTTACCCTTCGAGCTTGCGAAAGTGGTTGGGTTCGGCAGCGAAATCGCAACGGCACTGTCCTTGGGGCTTTTGCCTTCGGCCTTCCGCATTACGCGCGATCAGGTCGAGTCGCTGCGGCATGATAATGTGGTCTCGCCAGAGGCGGAAGCCGAGGGCCGCAGCTTGGCCGGGCTTGGCATCACGCCCTGCTCCTATGAAGCGATTGCGCCGACCTATCTCTATCGCTTCCGCAAGACGGGACAATTCGCCGACCCGCGTATGGCGTAAAATGCCGTAATGACAATGACGTTACGATCTGTTAGAAAGATATACAGAAAGGAACGTCATGCCATCCAAGCCAATGCCCGCCGCGAAACGTGAAACACTCAATGTTCGCATCAAGCCGGAAGATCGCAACCTGATCGATCGGGCAGCGCATCTTCTTGGCAAAAGCCGCACGGATTTCCTTCTAGATGCCGGACGGCGGGCCGCCGAAGACACTTTGCTCGACCGAACGCTCTTCAAGGTCAGCCCCAAAGCTTACAAGGACTTCATCGCGCGGCTAGATGCTTCGCCCGCGCCAAATGAAAAATTGCGTCGCACGATGACAACCAAGGCCCCGTGGGAATGAATGGCGGTCACGTCACCCCAACCTATCAATGAGCATCACCAGATAGGTGCCTTCGATTCCGGTGTGCCTGTTCTTGACGATTGGCTAAGGCGCCGCGCTCGCGCAAACCAGGCGAGCGGCGCATCCCGGACCTATGTGGTCTGCGAAGAACAACAAATAGTCGGCTATTATGCGCTGGCATCCGGCGCGGTCGATATCGAAAGAGCGACCGGCCGTTTCCGCCGGAACATGCCCGACCCGGTGCCGGTCGCCGTCTTAGGGCGGCTGGCGATCGACCGAAGCTTTCAAAAACAGGGACTCGGGCGGGCGTTGGTCCGCGACGCCGCATTACGCGTCGTTCAAGCCGCGGATTTGATCGGCATTCGCGGTATTCTCATTCATGCGATCTCGCCGGAAACCAAGGCATTCTATCTCGCGCTTGGCTTCGAACCCTCGCCGTTTGAGCCTCTGGTGCTCATGGCGACTTTGGCTGATATTCAAGCTGCGCTTTGAGCCACCAACTCCGGCTTCAAAATATCCTTGGCGATCCGCACCATGAAAGCCGTGGCAAACAGCGGCGTCAAAAGGTTGAGGATCGGCACCAGCAAAAAGGCCGCGATGAAAAGCCCGGCCACGGACAGTCTCAACACATTCTGCTGGCGCAAGCGCCGCACCGTGGCGATCGGCAGATAGCGTAAGGCGGCTAATTCGAAATAGCCGCGCCCGAACAAATAGGCATTCGCGCCGAAAAAGGCGACCGCATTCACACCCGGCACGAGAAGCAGAAACAGCGCGATCAGATTCACCAGCACCGCGACCAAAGCAAATTTGATCGCGAGCCAGACCGTATCCGCGATCGGCGGCGCCCGGCCGACCGGACCGTTTGCCTCGCGCTCGACCTCTTCAGCCAATTCGTCGAAAAAGAAGCCTGCGACGACAAAGGACGTCGGCGCCACGACGAAAGCCAATGTCACGACAAGGCCGATCCCGGTCAAAATCGACAAGAGCGTGTTCGCCCAGGGATAGGGCAGATCGATGAAATGGATGATGAACTTGTCGAGGGCGACGAACACCAGCGCGAGGAGCACCAGCGTCAGGCCCAAGGTTTTGTAGAGCACGGCCCGGAAAGGCGGCGTGAACATTTGCATCAAGGCGTCGGTCGCGGCATTGATCATCATCTCACCCAAGTTCAACAAAGCCAGCAAGCGCGGCCATTTTGACGGCCCAATTTCGGGGTCCAAGCGTGTGGCCGAGCCCTCGAATTGACCCCGGATAAAAGGCCCGTTAAGCCCTAAGCCATCCCAAGGCTGGAAGAATAGACTTGCACGACCGCACCGACGATAGAACGCATTTTTCCTGCCGCCACGATTGGACGGCCGAGGAAATTCTCGCCATCCATGATCTGCCCTTGCTCGAACTGATCTCACGAGCGAATGCGCTGCATCGCGCGCATCAGGATGTGAACGACGTGCAGAAGGCAAGCCTGCTCAGCATCAAGACGGGACATTGTCCTGAAGATTGCGGCTATTGTCCGCAATCCGCGCATCATGGCGATGTCGATATAGCCGCCGAGGATCTGATGCGTGTCGATCGCGTGCTGGAGAAGGCGAAGCTTGCCCGTGCCGCCGGCGCCGACCGCTTCTGCATGGGCGCCGCTTGGCGCCAGGTACGCGACGGCGTGGAATTCGATGCCGTGCTCGATATGGTGCAAGGCGTGCGCGCGCTCGGCATGGAGGCTTGCGTCACCTTGGGCATGCTCAACGAGAGCCAAGCCCAAAGGCTGAAGCAAGCCGGCCTCACCGCCTATAACCATAATCTCGATACAGGCCCGGATTATTACAGCGAGATCGTCTCCACACGCAGCTACGACGACCGCCTCGCGACGCTCGCCGCCGTGCGCGGCGCCGGACTCGAAATGTGCTGTGGCGGCATCATCGGCATGGGCGAAAGCACGGTCGACCGCGCCGCCATGCTGCAAGTGCTCGCGGCCTTCGATCCGCATCCCGAAAGCGTGCCGATCAATGCGCTGGTGCCCGTGGCAGGCACGCCCTTGGGAGACAGAGCGCGCGTCGATCCGCTCGATCTCGTGCGCATGATCGCAACGACGCGCATCCTGATGCCGAATGCGCGCGTACGGCTCTCCGCGGGCCGTTCCGATCTTTCCCGCGAAGCGCAGATTCTCTGCCTGGTTGCAGGCGCCAATTCCATCTTCTATGGCGAGACTCTGCTGACGACGCCCAACGCCGAAGTCAATGCGGATAATGCGCTTTTTGCCGCGCTCGCCGGCTTGGCGCCAAGTTGACGCTATCCGCGGGAGCGTTTCGTGTCTCTCCCTGGCGATACCCTTCAACAACACGCAGCGAATTTTCTCTGAAGAACCCCTAATTGGGGGATGACTCTTACCCGGCGAAAGGTATTTGAAGTCACGCGACGGATCTTTGCGTTTTTAGCATTTTCGAGCACGGTGGTCTTAGGCTTTGAGCCCGCAGATCGCGATGATTTTGCATTGAAGCAATTCGAAATCATGAACGCGACCGTGCGCCGCGCGAATGATTGCAATTCATCGAGTTCATTAGATTAGCGTTTAACAAAAAAACTGGTGGAGGAGCGCCTTGGGCCGCTTGATCGCATTTCCGTCTCCGCCCGGCGCTGGTTCCGGGCCTTGGTCTTTTTGGCCGCGGCTCCTCACGCGCGCGCAAGCGGCTACCTATTGCGGTCTCACGGACGCGGCTTTTATCGCGATATGCCCGGTCCTGCCCATAACGCTGGAGCGCGCCACGCAACGCGAGCGTTTCGACAGATATGAGCTCGATGTCTGGATCGGCCGCGATTGCGACACGTCCGACCAGAATGGCTGGCTCAACTGGCTGGCGCTGATGGAAGGAAGGGCTTCGTGAAAGGCCGGCGAGCCGCCAGCGCGGGGATAGTTTAACCTTTCGCCTTTCGCGGCCATGATTTAGAGCCATCGGACCCGTTCCGAAAGGGTTCTCATGCCGCTCGACGTCGTCGATCTCAGATCCTTCTACCATTCGCCTTTGGGCGACGTGACGCGGCGTCTCGTCGGCCGCATTCTGCGGCAACGGTTTTCGAATTGCGCCGGCCTGTCGGTCGTCGGCATCGGCTATGCCACGCCCTATCTCGGCGTCTATAAGCCGGAGGCTTTGCGCGTGCTCGCCTTCATGCCGGCCGAGCAAGGCGTGGTGAACTGGCCCTCCTCTGGCCTCTCGTCCTCCGCGCTGGTCGAGACACATATGATGCCGCTGCCCGACGCCTGCGTCGATCGCGTGCTTATCATCCACGCGCTCGAAGGCACGGAACATCCGCACGAGCTTCTGGCCGAAATCTGGCGCATCCTGACGCCAGGCGGCCGGGTGCTCATCGTCGCACCGAGCCGCTCCGGCCTTTGGGCGCGGCTCGACACGACGCCCTTCGGCCACGGCCAGCCCTATTCGCGCAGCCAATTGCATCAATTGATGCGCGAGACCTGGTTCTCGCCGACGCATTGGTCCGAGGCGCTTTATGCGCCGCCATTCAAGACGCGCATGCTGCTGCGCTCGACGCTTGCGATCGAGCGGATCGGCGCGTTTCTGTCCCTGCCCGGCGCCGGCATCACCGTCGTCGAAGCGATGAAGCAGCTTTACCGTCCGATCATGCAGCGGCGGCAGGAGCGGGCGCAGCAGAGATGGGCGCCGGTGTTCCGGCCGAATGTGATCTCGCCTTCCGTGCGGGAATGATTCGAAGTCTCACTTCCGCAGCCAAGCCTCTTTCGGGATCTCGATCTTCAAGGATTTGCAGGCAAATAAGCCGCCATGCGTGAGGCCGCCGGCATCGATGCCATGGCCGATGCCGGGCGAGAGATGCCATTCGCAAGGTATCCCGGCCTTGGCCAATTCCTCGGCCGACAAAAATAGAGCTTCGACCGGAATCATCTCGTCCTGATTGCCATGAACCAGGAGGATCGGCGGCGGCCGGCCGGCCGGCGTCTTCGCGGTCGCTTCATTGAGAAACTCCGGCCCGACGATGGCGCCCGAAAAGCCGAGAATGCCGGCAGGCGCCTTGGCGCGCCGCAAGCCGACATGAAGCGCCAGCATCGTCCCCTGGCTGAAGCCGACCAGAAGCAGTCGCGAATCGTCGAGCCCATAGCGCTTCAATTCGTCGTCGAGAAAGGCGTTGAGCATCGGCGCCGCCTGCGTCACGCCCTGCCATTGCTCTTCCGGCTCGAAGGTCTCGAGCTTGAACCATTGCCGTCCCAACGGCGATTGGGCACAGATCTCCGGCGCATTGGGCGCGACGAAAGCCGCGTCCGGCATCATATTTTGCCATTGCTTGCCGATCGCGATCAGATCCTTGCCGTCGGCGCCATAGCCGTGCAGAAAAACGACAAGCTGTTTAGCCGCGAGGTTTTTGGCCGAAATCCGCGGGCCATCGAGTGTGGACGCCATTTGAAAATCCAGAAGGTGGAACCCTGGTTAGCTGCGCCGCCGCCAAGCCTCAAGGTCAAGCTGCGGCGCGCGAGCGCCTTCTCATAACCCTTCAGCCGCGCGAAAGCACGCGCAAGATTGGCTCATTCTTTCGGCCGGATGATCGGGCCCGGCAAGCTGTGGTAAAAACGCGCATGACAAGATCCCTTACGCCGCAGGTCTTTCGCTTCGCGCCTTCGCCGAACGGCTATCTGCACCTCGGCCATGCCTATTCGGCGATTTTGAACTATCAGATGGCGCAGGCCTGCGGCGGCCGCTTTCTCCTGCGCATCGAGAATATAGATACGGCCCGGTGCCGCCCCGAATTCGAACAGGCGATCTACGAAGATCTCGCCTGGCTCGGCCTTACCTGGGAAGAGCCGGTGCGCCGCCAATCCGAACATTTTCTGGATTATGCCAAGGCCCTTGACCGGCTCGCCGCGCAGGATTTGCTCTATTCCTGCTTCTGCACGCGCGGCGATATTCTGCGGGCGATCAGCGCGCAGCCCGATTGGCCACGCGATCCCGATGATGCGCCGCTTTATCCCGGCACATGCAAGCCTCTATCGAATGCCGAGCGGCGCGACAGGCTCGCGGCCGGACAGCATCCCGCGCAAAGGCTCGACATGGAAAAGGCGATCCACGCGGCGAGAACGCCTTTGACATGGCATGAGCACGACGCCGCAGGCACGGAACAGGATATCCCTGCCTGTCCGGAGCTTTGGGGCGACGCCGTCCTCTCGCGCAAGGATATCATGGTCAGTTATCACATCGCCGTCGTGGTCGACGATGCGCTCGCAGGCGTCAGCGATGTCGTACGCGGCAAAGACCTTTTCATGGCGACAAGCCTGCACCGGATGCTGCAGGACTTGCTGGTGCTGCCCGCACCCACCTATCACCACCATGATCTCGTGCTGGACGAAACCAGCCGCAAATTGTCGAAGAGCCGAGACGCGAAATCTTTGCGCGTGCTGCGCCACGAGGGCCTGACACCCGCCGATATTTACAATCGGCTCAGCCTGCCGAAGATGGCCACGCGAGTCTAGGATCAGAGTTCCATCTCAGCCGTCATTGCGAGCCATAGGGCGTTGGGAAGCGACGCCCGTCGCATTGCGATCTCGCTGTTGCGATAGATCGCCAGCGATGCAACGGACTATGGCGACGCAATCCAGAGCAAAGGCTGAAAAGCAACGACTGGATTGCGTCGCTACGCTCGCAATGACACTTTAATGTTTAAGTCACATGCAGCGCCCAAAGCCAGAAGGCCGAGGTGAAAAGCGAGAGGCAGGTCGACATGGCAATCGCGCTCGACACGGCCGCGACGCCCGCCTGATTGCGCTCGGCCAGAAGATAGGAATTGACGCCCGTCGGCATGGCCGCGAAGAGCACGGCGACACCAGACCAGACCGTCGGCATTGGAAAAATCTCGAAGGCGAAGAGCCATACGAGGCTCGGATGCGCGACGATCTTCAACACCGTGATGAGGCTCGCGAGCTTCAGATCACCGAGGAGATTATAGCGATAGAGCGACAGACCCATCGCAAACAAGGCGCAAGTGACTCCGGCGCCGGCGAGATCGTCCGCGACGGTTTTGAAAGGCCCGCCGAACGGCAGACCAATCACCCGCCAGGCAACGCCAATAAGAAGACCCTGCACGATCGGATTGAGGATCAGGCGGCGCAGCAAGGTCTTGATGGAAACGCCGGTGCCGCGTTCCATCAAAATGGCGGCGACCGTCATCGTCACCGGCAAATGGATCGCGATCAGCAGGAACAAGGGCACGCTCGCCGCGTCGCCATAGGCTTTGAGGATGAGCGGAATCCCGACGAAGATCGTGTTGGACTGCCCCGATGCGAAGCCAGCGACGACGGATTCCGTTTGGCCGCATTGGAACCAGCGTTTGCCGGCCCAGGAAGCGATTGCCCAAACGATCGCGACGCCGAGAAAATAGGAGATCCAATAGCCCCATGGCTGCGCGTCGGGCAGCACTGCCGTCGCAACGGTTTTGAAGATCAAAATCGGCAGGCAAATGATGAAGACGAAATCCGAGAGGCGCGCATCGGCTTCCGGGTTCAAAAGCCCGAACCATGCGGCAAAATAGCCAACAGCGACGAGGCCGAAGACGGGAAGGAGAATGTTGAGCAAAGCAAGAACCTGAACCGGCAAGGGATATTATGGGCGCATGGACTGGCCGGACCATCGCCCCTGATTCCGTTACAGGCAAGCCCGAGCTCGCACCCGAAAGAGGGAACCGTCCTAAAACCGTCGTTTTTTGAGGGCATCCGATGGGCCAGCCGATTCACCAGAACGTGATCGCTTTAAGTGGCTCTAATTGCTCCAGAGGAATGCGAACATGAGAAAAGCAGGACTGGCTCTCGCGCTTTTGGCGCTGCCGCTGTGTCCCGCTGACGCCGAAACGCCTCCGGCGGCGACAAAGACGCATCAATCCTACGACATCATTCGCGAAGGCAACACGATCGGCGTCAACACGGTCGATGTCGAGCGCCGCGGCGATACGGTGCAAGTGAAAATCGGCACCAAGATCCTGGTCAAGGTGATGTTCATCGAAGCCTATCGCTTCGATCATGACTCGACCGAAGTCTGGAAGACCGGGCAGCTCGTCTCTTTCAATTCCGAGACGAACGACAATGGCACGAAGCATAAGGTGTCGGTAACGCCCGGAACCGACAAGCTCGATATATTGGCCGATGGCAAGCACATCGACGCGCCGCTCACTTTGCGCCCTGCGAGTTTCTGGGACAAGAGCTTCGACTCGCAGAAGGAGCTTTTCGATCCGCAAAATGGCAAAAGGCTCGCCGTGCAGATCAAGGATCTCGGCGACGAAAAAATCACCGTGAATGGCGCGCAACGCCAGGCCCGCCATTATAAGGTCTCGGGCGACCTCAGCCGCGACGTCTGGTACGATGGCGACATTTTGGTGCGGCTCAAACTGGTGGGCTCCGATCATTCGGTCATCGATTCGGACCTCACTCAGCTGGCCTCGCTGCCGGCCGACGACACCGCCACGCCAGCCCCGGCGAAGAACGCCGGCAAAAACGCAACGCCGTCGCCGGCCAAGCACTAAAGCGTTCCATTTGGGGCCGATGTGCTCCAGAGCCGACCCGGCGAGGGCCGACCTTTCGTGCGCCCCACTTGTATGCGCGGGACCGCCATGATATTTCGTCGCCGCCCCTGAATAGCCGGTCGTCTCGGCCTATTCCTCTGGAGAGGTGGCAGAGTGGTTGAATGTACCGCACTCGAAATGCGGCATAGGTGCAAGCCTATCGGGGGTTCGAATCCCCCCCTCTCCGCCAGCAGGCCTGCAAATCTTAGCAAAACCAGCAACCATATGATATTGGAAGGTTAACTCCACCCAACTGGTACGAATGGGTGGTATAAATGACCCTTCCTATGGCGCGACCTGCACGGCATTTCGATACACACTATTTATGGACTTAAACTCCTTGTCTGCAACGAAGCGCATGCATGTGACGGTGGTCAAGTTACACGCCGTGATTCATCTCGTGCGTCTCCATCGCATGATCCGGCATAGGCGCAGCCTCCGGGGGCGGAGGCTCCATCTGTGCTGGCTGATGAACGTCATGACTGCTATCCGCGCCCGCGCCGTGCTCGGCCGGGACGTTTGCGAGCATCTGATCGGGCGGAGGCGGTTCCTGAGCTTGAGCCTCCGATACGGGATTGGCGGCGAATTGCGCATAATCAGCGGCGCCATGTTCAGGATCGCCGCCAGGGGATGAAACTCCGCCCGGCTCCGCGTGACCGTCGTGTTGCGGCTGGGCAAGCGCCAAATAATCCTCAGCTCCGTTAGGCTCGGCGGTCACGTTGTGACCGGCATTGGCGGCATCCGCGCCGGCATGAAGGGCCGGCACCGCGGAGCCTTCGCCGGTCCCATGAGAGTCCGACTCATTCACCGGTGTTTGAAGCGAGTTCGCAAGTTCCTGATAGGGCTGCACGGGATCTATATCCGAAACCACAATGCCATCGGAACCGATGCCGCCGGCATCAGCACCTCCATGACCGTCCGCTTGAAGACCGGCATGCCCCAAATCGGTCTGGGCAAGATCCTGATGGGGGCCGTCGGCCGGCTGATCCAGGGCCCAATGATGGTCGAAAGTCGACGCGAGATCGCCATGGCCGTCGCCGGCCGCTGCTATCGGATCATGGTCCAAGCCGCCTGCCGCATGAGACTCGCCCGCCTGTTGCGAAAGCCCGTGATCCGCGTCGGC
Organism: Hyphomicrobiales bacterium; assembly: GCA_015655535.1. Taxonomy (GTDB): domain Bacteria; phylum Pseudomonadota; class Alphaproteobacteria; order Rhizobiales; family Beijerinckiaceae; genus Methyloferula. Next base: position 17,348 of record JAATEW010000074.1, read on the forward strand.
ACTCGCCGCGTTCGGGCCGTCGGCTTGCTGATCCAGGACTGAATGATGATCGACAGTCTGCGCGAGACCGCCATGGCCGTCACTGCCCGCCGCTATCGGATCATGGTCCAAGCCGCTTGCCGCATGAGCCTCGCCCGGCTGTTGCGAAAGCCCGTGATCCGCGTCGGCACTCGCCGCGTTCGGGCCGTCGGCTTGCTGATCCGGGGCCGAATGATGATCGACAGTCTGCGCGAGACCGCTATGGCCGTCATCCGTCGCCGTCGCGGGATCATGATCCGCGGCGCTCGCTGCCGAAGGACTTGCCGGAACGGTCGCGGCTTCGTCGGTGGCCTGCACCGCGCCGGTACCCGATGACGATTGATCATGCGCCACCGTGTCCGCTTGTACGGCGCCGTTTGCAGCCGTGTCCGTGCTCGCGACGCTGTCGGTGGATGCACTGCCATGCGTCGCATCCGTCGATGTCGCCGGCGCCGCCGCGGCGAAGCTGTCGACGTTCGCCACGCTCACCTGTGCCGCCAGCGCGGCGGGCGCGGCCGCGTCCATTACTGCCGCAGACGAGTCTTGCGCCGCGGCTCCGGAGCTTGCGTTGCCGCTAGTCGCCGTCGCTTGGACGGCGGGATCAAGGTCTTGAAAGGAGAACGAGAGGTCGTTCATGTCGAAGCCGGTGTTTTGCACCTGAACGGAGAACTGAATGGTGTCCCCCGCATGCAACTCGGGCTGGTAGGCCTGCCCCGCGTTCGTGAAAGTGCCGGTCGAGGGGTCGAAGGCGACCGTCCCATTGAAGCCGTCGAGCCAGCCGGTCGAGACGGTCGCATTCGGATTGTTGACGCCGATCTGCAAGCTCCATCCCTCGAGGCTGCCATCCTTCAGCATGTCGTCCGTCAGGGTAAGCTGGAAGGTCGCGTTATAGCCGCCGCCCCAGCTTGGGTTATACCAGTCGTTGACGCTGACCAGTGTGACTTCACCATTTGCATTGACTGCCTCACCGCCGCCCGTCGCAGGCGTACCGCCAGCATCTCCGGTCGAAGTGCCACCACCTTGGATCGGCGTATCACCCGAGCCTGTCGTTGGATCGCCAGTCGAAGGCGTGTCGCCAGCATCTCCTGTCGAAGTGCCACCGCCGTGAATCGGCGTGTCGCCCGAGCCCGTCGTTGGATCGCCCGTCGCAGGCGTACCGCCAGTGTCTCCGGTCGAAGTGCCACCACCCTGGATCGGCGTATCGCCCGAGCCTGTCGTTGGATCGCCCGTCGCAGGCGTATCGCCAGCATCTCCGGTCGATGTGCCGCCACCTTGCACCGGCGTGTCGCCCGAGTCCGTCGCCGGATCACCGGTCGAAGGCGTGTCGCCTGCATCTCCCGTCGAAGTCCCGC
>JAATEW010000290.1 GCA_015655535.1 Hyphomicrobiales bacterium
CTGGAACGGTTCAGGCTGAAAGGCGTTATTGCAAGCCGGAATGGAGTTTGAGCGTGGCACCGCGTGCGATCTGGAAGGGCTATCTGAAGATCGGCGAACTCATCTGCCCCGTGGCGCTTCACACGGCGGTCTCGGCGTCCGAACGCGTTTCCCTGCACATGCTGAACCGCAAGACCGGCCATCGGCTGCAACGCCAATTCGTCGATCGCGAAACCGGCAAGGAGGTCAAGCGCGATGAACAGGTGAAGGGCTATGAGGTCGGCCCGGAGGATTACGTCATCCTCGAACCCGACGAGATAGCCTCAGCCATTCCCGAAAGCGACAAGACGCTTGCGGTCGATTCCTTCATTCCGTGCGATCAGGTCGACGATCTTTATTTCGACCGGCCCTATTATCTGAGCCCGTCCGGCGCAGGCGCCGACAAGGCCTATGCGGTTTTGCGCGAGGGCCTGCGCAAGAAGAAAGTCGTAGCGCTCGCAAGCGCCATTCTCTTCCGCCGCGTCCGCACTGTCCTGATCCGGGCTCATGACGCAGGCCTCGTCGCGACCACATTGAATTTCGATTATGAGGTGCGATCAGTGGCGGAGGCTTTCGACAGCATTCCCGCGATCAAGATCAAGAAGGACATGCTCGATCTCGCGCGCCATATTATCGAAACCAAGCAAGGCACGTTCGATCCCGCGACATTCGACGATAAATATGAGGCAGCTCTGGTCGAGCTCGTGCATGCCAAGATAGAAGGTCGCGAGATCAAGGCCCCGAAGGCACCACCGCGCGGCAAAGTGATCGATCTCATGGAGGCTCTGCGCCAAAGCGCCGGAGCAAAGGCCAAAACCGGCACGAACAAGACCGGCACGAACAAGACAGGCACGAACAAGACAGGCGCGAACAAGACCGGCGCGAAGACGGCGGCGAAGAAAACCGCTACGAAGAAAAAGGCGCCGCAGAAGAAAACCGCCACACGGAAAACACCGCAACGCAAGGCTGGCTGAGCGATGGCACTCGAGACCTATCGCAAGAAGCGCAATTTTGAAGTGACCAGCGAGCCGCGCGGCCGCAAGGCGCGGGCCGACGGCCACCACTATCTCATTCAAAAACATGCGTCACGCAGGCTCCATTACGATCTGCGTCTCGAAATGGATGGCGTCTTGAAGAGCTGGGCCGTCACGCGCGGCCCGAGCCTGGTACCAGGCGAAAAACGGCTCGCCGTGCATGTCGAGGATCACCCGCTCGACTATGGCAGCTTCGAAGGCACGATCCCGAAGGGCGAATATGGCGGCGGTACCGTGCTCCTCTGGGACAAGGGAAGCTGGACACCGATCGGCGACGAACATAAAGCCTATCAGAAAGGCCATCTCGAATTCGAACTCCACGGCGAAAAGCTGCATGGCCGCTGGCATCTCGTGCGCATGCACGCAAAGCCCGGCGAGAAACACGAGAACTGGCTTTTGATCAAAGGCGAGGATGCCGAAGCGCGGACCGAAAAGGACCCCGATATTCTGGAAGAACATCCGGAATCGGTGAAGACCGGCCGCGACCTCGATGAGATCGCAGAGGAAACGCCCGGCTGGTCGTCGAAGACGGGCAAGATTCCGAAGCCACGCACGCGCAAAGCCGCGCAAGCGAAGACGGCCGCCGCTGCCCCGGCGAAACGGACGGCCAAAACGACGGACCCTATCGAAGGCGCCAAGCCCGGCCCTCTGCCCGAATTCGTCGAGCCCGCGCTCGCGACGCTCGTCGGCAAGGCGCCGGCCGGCAAGCGCTATGTGCATGATATCAAATTCGACGGCTATCGCCTTCAAGCGCGGATCGACAAGGGCAAGGTGAAGCTTCTGACCCGCAGCGGGCTCGATTGGACCGCACGGTTCGGCAAAAAGCTGCTTGACGCTTTCAAGGCATTGCCGGTGGCGACGGCCTTGATTGACGGCGAGCTTGTCGTCGAAAACGAATCCGGCGCGTCGAACTTCTCTTTGCTGCAAGCCGATCTCGCCGACAAGAAATCCGATCGTTTCATTTTCTATGCCTTCGATCTTCTCTATGTCGACGGGCAGGATCTGCGCGGCGCGCCGCTCATCGCGCGCAAAGAGGCCTTGCAAACGATCATTGCCAGCGGGTCAGACCCTTTGCGCTTCAGCGAACATTTCGAAGCCGAAGGCGAAACGATCCTGCGCCACGCTTGCCGCCTCAGCCTCGAAGGCCTCGTCTCGAAATTGCGCGATGCGCCCTATCATTCCGGCCGCTCGAAGGATTGGCTGAAATCCAAATGCACGGCCCGGCAGGAATTCGTCATCGGCGGCTATGTCGTCTCGACGGTCTCCTCCAAAGCTATCGGCTCGCTTGTGCTCGGCCTCTATGAGGACGGCAAGCTCCGTCATGTCGGGCGCGTCGGCACGGGTTTTTCCGCGCGTGTCGCGGCCGATCTCTTCAAGAAGCTCGCCGCTTTGAAGCAGGACAAAAGCCCTTTCGCCGGACGCTTGACGGCGGAGGCTGCGCGCGGCGTGCAATTCGTAAAGCCCACATTGGTCGCGGAAATCGAATTCCGCGCCTGGACCGGCGACGGCAATCTGCGTCATGCCTCGTTCCGCGGCTTGCGCGAGGATAAGCCGGCGACGGATGTGGTGAAAGAGGATGCCGCCCAGGCAGCCCCGTCGCCCCGCCGCAAAAGCACTGTGGTGCTCACCCATCCCGACCGGGTCTATTGGCCGGACGAAGGCGTTACCAAGGAAGGACTCGCGAATTATTATTCCGAGGTCTGGCCGCGCATCGCGCCCTTTATCGTGGCGCGGCCGCTTGCCTTGCTGCGCTGCCCGGATGGCGTCGGCAAGGCCTGTTTCTTTCAGAAACATGCGTGGCGCGGCATCAACAAATCCATCAAGCTGATGCAAGATCCGATGGACAAGGCGGCCGAGCCTTTCCTCATCATCGACGATCTCGACGGATTGATCGCGCTCGTGCAAGCGGGCGTGCTTGAAATCCATCCCTGGGGCGCACCGCTCGCCGCGCTCGAGACGCCCGACACGATGATCTTCGATCTCGATCCCGCCGAGGGTGTCTCTTGGAGCGACATCATAGAAGGGGCGCGCGAGATCAAGGATCGGCTGGCGAAGGTCGGTCTGCCCTCCTTCGTCAAAACCTCGGGCGGCAAGGGCCTGCATGTCTATGTGCCTTTGAGGCCGAGGGCGGGCTGGGATGAGATGAAGGCATTCGCGAAAGCGCTCGCAGAATCCATGGCGAAGGATAGCCCCGACCGTTTCATCTCGGTCGCCACCAAGGCGAAGCGCAAGGGGCTCATCTTCGTCGATTATCTGCGCAATGGACGCGGCTCGACGGCGGTCGCGCCCTATTCGACGCGAGCACGGCCGGGTGCAGCCGTCTCCGTGCCGCTTGCCTGGGACGAGCTGAGCGATGCGATCAGTCCGGCCTATTTCACGATCGAAAACGCGCCGGTGCGGCTCGCCAATCTGAAGAGCGACCCATGGGGCGGATTCCGAGCGGCTGAAGTGCCGCTGCCGACGGCGGCGAAGGCCAAGGGGCGCAAGGCGGCGTAAGCGTCCTCACCATTGCTAAACAGAGCGCCATCGTCCTTCGAGACGCCCACTTCGTGGGCTTCCTCAGGATGAGGGATCGTTATCCGGTCAATTCCACATGCCTGAAACGCTAATGCCGCTTCGCCTTTTCGGCAGCCATGCTTTTCTTCAAGGCGTCCATGATGTTGATGACATTGCTTGGCGGCGCGGGCTCCTTCGCCTTTTTCTTCGGCGCGGCTTTGCCCTTCTGTTTCGCTGCGATGATAGCCTGCAGATTGTCCTGCACCGGATCGCGCACGAGATCAGTGCTCCAATCCTGCGTGCGCTTGTCGATCAAAGCGGTCACCAGCGACAGAAGTTCGGGCTCGACTTTTTCAGGCTTGATATCGGCAAAATAATTCTCGGGCTCGCGCACCTCGTCGCCATAGCGCAAGGTCCATAGAACGATGCCGCGGTCGCGCGGCTGCAGCATCACTGCGCGCTCGCGCCTATAGAGCACGAGACGCGACAGGCCGACCATGCCCGTCGCAGCCATGGCCTCGCGGATCACCGTGAAAGCCTCCTCGCCGACGGGATCGTCGGATATGAGATAATGCGGCTTGTCGTACCAAAGCCAGGAGATCGAATCCTTCGGCACGAACATGTCGATGTCGATCGTACGCGTGCTTTCGAGCGCAACGGCGCGTAGCTCGTCCTCTTCGAGCATCACATAATGATCGGCATCCTGCTGATAGCCCTTGACCTCGTCGTCGTCATCGACCGGCTTTCCCGTCCCGGCATCCACGTAGCGTGCTTCGATCCGATTGCCCGTTGCGCGGTTTAAAGTGTGGAAGCGGATCTTCTCCGAGTCGGAGGTCGCGGGCATCATGGCGACAGGACAGGTAACCAGCGAGAGCTTCAGATAGCCTTTCCAGAAGCTGCGCTGCGCCACCTGTCCGTCTCCTGCTCAGGATGCGATAATCGGAGATATTATCAGTGCGCGTGATGTTCGGCATTGCGCTTGCGCGTCGCAGCTGCCTTTTCCGCCGCGGCGGAACGCGCCGCCGCCGGCCGGGCCGCTGCCGCCTTTCCACCCATGGCGCCGCCGCGATGGGCCGCCGGCCGGCCGGTCGTCTTGCCCCGGCCGGAGCCGCCCTCTTTCTTGCCGCCGCCATCGTCCTTGTTGACGGTCGCCCAGGCACGCCGCTCGGCCTCCTTTTCGGGAACGCCGCGCTTCTCGTAGCCTTCGGCAATATGGTCGGCCTTGCGTTCCTGCTTGCCAGTATATTTGGATTTGTCGCCGCTTGGCATGGCATCCTCCATCCTGCCTTTAACCGGCTGAACGCCAAGCCGGTAAAGCGGTTCCTGCGAAGGGCCATTTGTGATGAAGCGAAACCCGCGGATGAGAGATGATCTCCCCTCCGCGAGCTTCACCGCCCACGTCACGGCTTTACCCATTATGCGTGGCGTGGCCGCCCTTGCGGCCCGCTTCTGATGCAAGTTCATGATCCTGCGAAAAGCTGCGCTTCTCGTCAGGCACGCTTTGGCCGCCCTTGCGGCCAGCTTCCGCCGCGAGTTCGGGATCCTTCGAGAAGCTCCGCTTTTCATCGGGCACGCTCTGGCCGCCTTTGCGCGCGATCTCCTTCTGCTTATCCTCGTCCATCGAAGCGAAACCACGATTCGACGTTTGATTGTCCATCAGATTTCTCCTTGATCCGGTTGCGGCATGCCGGGCTCCCATCCGAAGATGAGCGGCTCGCGGCATGTCAGCCGACCAACGGAAAACACCTCGCCCGGTTCCCGACGAAATAATAGCTAAGACACTGATTTTATGGAATAGTTTAGGTGAAGCGCCGCTTGATTGCCGCGCCGGCAAAAGACCGGTGCAGCAATCAAAGGCAACCGCATGATCGTCGGGATCGGGCTCGCACTCACAACGTCAGCATGATCCAATCCAAAAACGGCACCCTTTAGTGAGCGTAATAGCGGCTCCAACGCGCCTCGGCTTTCGCCGCGCACTCGATGCCGCACGGCGTACCATTGATGTCGCGCGTGAAGTCGGAGAGAGAATCATAGGTCCCGTCCGGCTCCTGGTAGGAACTGCCCAAGAAGCGAATGCCCGGCGCCGCATATCCATAAAACGGCGATGACCCGACCGCCTCTGAGACGGCCGCACCACGCGCGGCCGAGGGTTCGATCGCCGCGGCCAGGAAACCGCCGGCGATCGCGAGCAGAGCAAGTGTTTTTCGAACGTTCATTTGGAGCACTCCTTTTGGATTTTTATCGGCACATACTGCTGAAGGAGCATGTGCGCTTTCAAAACCCGCATGGAACGCAACTGGTTTCGTATATCTCGTTTTTGTGAAAGTATATGAAAAGCGCTTTATTGTTTTTTAGCTTCAGGATGGAGAAACTTGTAGTAATCAGACCTCTCAATATTTCATTGGCTAGCCCAATTATTTCAATCGTCATCTTCGAACGCTAGATGTCCCTGGGCCGCTCGCATACTCGAATAGACACAGGAACCATTCGCCTGCGGCAACGGTTAAGAATCAGCTGGAGAAATGTCATGACACACGTTCACTATCACATCGTCCAACATGCCGAAGGCTGGGCCTATAAGCTCGGAGATGTTTTCTCCGAAACCTTCCCGTCGCATGAGGCAGCGTTGAATGCCGCCCGCGCCGCGGCTGCAAGGCAGGAAGTCGGCGGCACGACCCAGGTCATCACTTACGAAGATAAGGATGGCGTGTGGCACGAGGAAATCGCCTCGGGCGGCGACCGGCCGGAAGCCGACGTGATCGACACGCCGTAATGACGGCCCGCCCCTAGATTCAATCATGAAACAGTCTGGCGCGATCCGCATCGGTATTTCCGGCTGGACCTATGCGCCCTGGCGCGGCTCGTTTTACCCGAAAGGCCTGCTGCAAAGCCAAGAGCTTGCTTTTGCAAGCTCACAGTTTCGCTCAATCGAGATCAACGGCACGTTTTACGGCCTCCAGACGCCGGGGGCGTTTCACCGCTGGGCCGTGGAGACGCCGGAGGATTTCACCTTCGCGGTGAAGGCGCCGCGCTTCATCACCCACATCCGCCGCTTGAACGAACCCGCCGTCCCGCTCGCCAATTTCATGGCCTCGGGACTGTTGCGGCTCGGGCCGAAGCTTGGACCGATCCTCTGGCAATTCCCGCCGAACTTCCGCTTCGATGCGAAGAAGCTGGAAGCGTTCTTCAAGCTTCTGCCGCATGACACCGAGGCCGCGGCGGCTTGTGCCAAGCGCCATGACAATAGACTCAAAGCCCGCGCCTTCGCGCGCATCGACGCCAAGCGCCCGCTGCGCCATGCGATCGAAATCCGGCACGAGAGTTTTCGCGACGAGGCCTTCATCGATCTGCTGCGCGAATATGATGTCGCGCTCGTCTGTGCCGATACGGTCGAATGGCCGCGCCTGATGGATCTCACATCCGACTTCGTCTATTGTCGCCTGCATGGATCGGAAGAGCTTTATCGCAGCGGTTACGGCAATAAGGCGCTCGATAGCTGGGCCGCGCGCGTTCGAGCCTGGTCGCAGGGCAAGCCAATGCATGACGGCTGTTTCACCGGGGCCAAGCACGCCAAAAACATGAAGCGCGATGTCTATCTCTTCTTCGACAATACAGACAAGTTGCGCGCGCTGCGCGATGCGAAAGCCCTGATGAAAAAGCTCGGCCTTTTCGAAGGGGATGAAAAGCGTCACGCGCATGCGGCTTGATAAGCCCGCGCGGAACTCCATCTGACGCTAGGGCGTACACTTGGGGCTGTCTTGCAATCATTCCAGATGGAGCATGACCATGCCGAATATCCGCGACGCACGTTTTCTTATTCTCGCCACCAATGGATTCGAACAAAGCGAATTGATGACCCCGCGCGACGAATTGCGCAAAGCCGGCGCGAAAGTCGATGTCGCGACGCCCGACGGCAAGAAGATCCGCGGCTGGAAGATGACGGATTGGGGCGAGACGGTGGACGCCGACCTCAAAATCGCCGATGCCAAGCCCGCCGATTACGACATGCTGGTCCTGCCCGGCGGCCAGATCAATCCGGATCTTTTGCGCGTCAATCCCGACGCGATGAAGATCGTGCGCGCCTTTGTCGAAAGCGGCAAGCCGATCGCCGCCATCTGCCATGCGCCCTGGCTGCTCGTCGAAGCCGATGCTTTGCGCGGCAAGACAGCGACTTCCTATAAATCGATCAAGACCGATGTCAAAAACGCCGGGGCGAATTGGGTCGATCAGGAGGTCGTCTTCGACGGCGGCATCATCACCAGCCGCAATCCGGACGATCTCAAGGCTTTCGTTGCGAAGATCATCGAAGTCATCGAAAGCGGGAAATCCGCGCAGCGCCGCGTCGCCTAAGCGCGAGCCTTGAAGACCAACTCACCTTTAACGCAGCTCGCCGCGGAAGCGGCGGGCTGCGAGCGTTGCCCGCTTTATAAGGACGCCACGCAAACGGTCTTCGGCGAAGGTCTGGCACCGGCTTCGATCATGATGGTCGGCGAACAGCCGGGCGATCAGGAAGATCGCGCCGGGCGCCCGTTTGTCGGGCCGGCGGGGCAGATCCTCGACCGGGCGCTGGGCGACGCCGGACTCGACCGCGAGACGATCTACATCACCAATGCGGTGAAGCACTTCAAGCATGAGATGCACGGCAAGCGCCGTCTGCACAAGCGCCCGAACCAGGATGAGATCAAAAAATGCCGGTGGTGGCTCGATAAAGAGATTGTCATCGTCCGGCCGAAACTGATCGTCGCGCTTGGCGCGACGGCGGCGCAGGCCTTGACCGGGCGCAAGCTGACTCTGACCCGCGAACGCGGCAAGGCCCTGAGCCTTTGGGACGGCCAGCAAGGCATGCTGACCGTGCATCCCTCATCGATCCTCCGAATGCCGGATGAGACTGCGCGGCAGGAGGCTTTCGCAGGGCTCGTCGCCGATCTTGCGCGGGCCTCCGAGATCGCCGGGTAAGCCAAACCGATCTCGCGCGTACAATCCTGAGCGGCCATACCGTCCCGACATCTTTCATTGACAGGGCCAATAAATAATCGCGTATCAAGACACTCTGTTCTCGTTTGATCGGACCTGTGTTGATCGAAGATTGCGATGCTTTCATCCGCGCCAATACAAGGCTTTCGCAGGTCTCTTCGCTCTTGCGCATAAAACTCCATCTGGCCACGGCGGGCACGCCGTTCTGGCAAGAGATCGAGGATGAAATGGAACGCGGGCTCGGGCCGCCGCCCTTTTGGGCCTTTGCCTGGGCCGGCGGCCAGGCGCTCGCGCATTATATCGGCGAACATCCGGCGGAGGTCACGGGCAAAAAAGTGCTCGACTTCGCGGCCGGCAGCGGGCTTGTCAGCATCGCCGCCGCGCTCGCCGGTGCCAATCATGTCGAAGCCAGCGATCTCGATCGTTTCGCCGCGGCGGCGATCGCTCTCAATGCCGTCGAAAACGCGGTCATCGTCAAAACGCGGCTCGACGATCTGGTCGGTTCCGATGAACCTTGGGATGTGATCCTGGCCGGAGATGTCACCTATCAGCGCTACATGGCGCCGCGCATCACCGATTGGCTGGAAGCCCGCGCGAAAGCAGGCACGCTTGTCCTGATCGGCGATCCGGGACGCGCCCATCTGCCGCGCGAGAAGCTGCGCTCGCTCGCGTCCTACGATGTCGCCGTGCCGCTGATGCTGGAAGCCGTCACAATGAAGCGGACGGACGTCTGGCGCTTCATCTGAAAGCTTGAAGCAGAGTTATGGCCCGGGGGAACATGGCTCGGCGCTGACGGGAAGACCGCCGCCGCTGCTGAGCAGCTTATACTTCCATGTCTCATGGTCGGTTTCTTGGACGATGATCTCTGTGCCCGGCGTCCACTCCGCCGCGCGATCCAATTGGTCCGGCGCGAGCCGAAAAGCCGATTGGTCCATAAGTTTGGCGATCCCGTCCTTATTGAGTGATACAAGAAGACTTATGCGAGACATCTCATTGCTCCTAGAAAGGTCCTTGGCTCTCGCTCGGATTGACTCACAATTGAGCGCAATGCCAAAAATTATGCGATAATCAATGGCAGCGACAAGGGTGATTTTTTGTCGCGCATCGTTCAAATTGGGGCCAATCACCGCCATGTCGGACCAGGAACGGCGGATCGCGACCAAAACACGCTCCCTGCGCAAATACGAAGGCGACCCACAAGCCTTCGTGCCGGTGGAAGGCACGCCGGCAATCGATCTCCTGTCACCATTTGGGCCGATGATTGCGCGCACCAGCGTGCCTCAGGCGCTTACCGACGCCCTGAACCATTTCGCAGATAGGATGGAGCGCCCGGGGGAGTTTTTGATTCCTCCGAATATCATGACGGCTGGCGGCGACGCATCGCTGCGCCACCTTATCGAGGCGGCTGTGAGCCGTTACGCCGAGGTTCTCGAAAACAAAAAGCCGGCGCGCATTCACATCGATGTGGCTTGGATCATCTGCCAGCCCGCCGCGACGCCGAGCCCCGCGCATTTCCACTCATGCGATGTATCCGGAATTCTTTATCTGAGCCTGCCGCCGGGCATAGACGACGAAGAGCAAACCGCGAGGACATATATATCGGGCCGGAAGGCCGGCTATATCAACTTCATCCATGGAGACCGGCAGCGATTTTCACGTTCGCTCGTCAGCTTCAAGCCAAGCATCGGCGTTTTATACCTCTTCCCTGGCTGGCTGCTGCATGTGGCAGAACCATTCCTCGGCCCAGGCGAGCGCCGCTCGCTTTCGTTCAATGCCATTGTCGGCGAATGAGCCGGGCAAACCTGAAATCGAACCGCGCAGATTGTGGATGGCAGATCGGAATGTGCGATTTCGCACAGCGCATCTGGCGCGGATTGGGAGCCTAATAAAGCTCACGGAATCACGCATAAACATCGGCAGAGCGGCATGGCTGAGTCCAATCCTTCTATCTACCGGGTCTTTCGCCTTGATATCGATGGGCGCATTACAGGATCGGAGGTCCTGGAGGCGGCGGACGACCTCGACGCTTTGACCAGAGCCCGGAGCAAAATAGAAGCGTTCGGCGTGGAGCTTTGGGACCGCGACCGGCTGATCGCACGGCTTGGTCCGGACCGGCTTTCGGCGCTGGGGTAAGGCTTGTTTCGGCGGCGCCCGCCGCCGCGCTCGCTGTATAGCAGCTACGGCCGCGAGCAAATGTTCAAGGCAGAGGCGCGCACGGATAGGAGCGGCCGGCACCGGCTTGCTATTTGCGGCCGAAGACGACTGCGATCGCAACCGTCATCTCTTCCGGCGGCGGCGCGAAAGGAATGCTTGCGCGGATGGTCTTCAATGCGCTTGCATCGAGTTTCGACTGGCCGCTGCTTTCGATGATTCTCAAGGTTTCCGGGCGGATCTGGCCGTCGCCCAGGATAGCGAAAGAGACCGTCGCGGTCCCATGCAAGCCCGCACTTCTCCCCTCATCCGGATAGACGAGTTTGGCCTGCACCTTCTTTGTGAGCCGTTTGACATATTCCTTGAGGCGATTGACCTCCTCCGGATCCGTCTTGATCGTTTGCGCATTCTGCTGCTCTTCGACGCCCTTTACATCGTTGGCGCCGGCGCTTCCCGCCTTCGGTTCGGCAACAGGCTTGGCCTCCTCCGGCTTTGGTTGCGGCGTGGGGGGCGTCGGTTGCGGAGGGGTCGGCGGAGGTAGCGTTCCATTGTCTTCCGCGGCTTCGGTTTGCTCCTCTTGAGGCGGCGGCGTTTGCTGCGCGGTAACCGTTTCGTCTGTCTTCGCGGGCTTATCCTCTTGCGTCACTTCCCCCTTGGTTTCCTGAAGAACCTTTTGTTCGGTCTGAACCTCGGCGACGACGCTTTGCAGTTCGAGGACGACCGGCAACGGCTCTTCGGGCGGCTCTGCCAGAGCTTGCACGATAAAGGGCATGACAACAGCCAAATGAATGGCGAGCGACGCGGCGAAGCCGTAATAGATCGTGAACTTCATTTTTGGCTTCAGCGACATTGGTGAAATCCGGAACAAAACGGTCTTGTCGGGACGGATCAAAAAAGATCCGGCAGCGACACCCGCTGCTCGCATTCAAAAACTATCTTTCGGCACTGGCATATCAGAGCCAAACCGAGGCTCTATGATTTTGTTTTTGACGCGTTTTCTTTGCGCGAACCGGTTTCCGCTTCGCTCCGAAACGCTCTAAGAAATAAAGGCCCCATCGGGGATAGGGTCGATTGTCGCGTTTTGATGTGTCTTGACCCGACGGCGTGAAGCTCAAGCCGAGCGATTGGCGAATGGCCTCATGATCACGCTGAGAGTCACGATGGCCCGTACCATGGCAACACATGCAAGCATGATACCGGGACGAATGAACTGGCGCTTAGAGCATGTTCTCATCCAATCACCATGCTTAACCCATCACCATGGCCCATGCGGGATGCGCTATTCAAACAACATGCGCGACGTCGCTTCGATGGCGAAAACGCTCCTTTGTGAAACAATCGTCCCGGCGGCTCAGAACGTAATCCCGATCTGAACCAGCCCCTTGGTCTTGCGGTCGTAGAGGCCGGCGCCGTCTTCCGAACCATAGGTATGGGCGACCATGCCTTTGCCGATCAGGAACCGTCCCGGAGAATATTCGTAAGTCGCATAATAGCCGAGACCGAAGTCGTTCAGCTGAGTGTAGCTTCTCTGCGTCGTCGTGAAGGCGCCGTTCTCGAGCCAGACCGCGCCGACATCGGCGAACAGGCCGAGGGAGTGATGCAGGCCATAAATATCCGGCAGGGCATATTTGAGCTCCGGCGTCACGACATAGCCGCTGTCGCCGCTCAACCCTTCATCATAGGACCTGACGCCCCATGAGCCGGTGAGAGTCAATTGCTCGCTGGTGTCGAGATTGCCCGACAGAGACTTCTGGGCTCTCAGAATGGTCGAGAACGACCATTGTTCGTTCAAGGCGACAACCGCGTTGAAGTTGAGGTTGAGCCTTTCATAATTTCCCTGCGTATCGGCGCCGAGAATATTCGCGCTTTTCTGCGCGGGATCCGGGAAGTTCACATAACCCGCGGTGAAGGAGAGACTCGTGCTTGTCGTCATCGGCAATCCGACGAAGGGCAATATGCCAATGGTGTCGCGGGAGACCGCCAAGGTTCCGAGATCGATCGTCCGGTTGGCGAAGGACGTGCCGAAAGCTTTGTCGTCCAGAAACTTATGGGTGAAGTTCCCGGACACGTAAATGCTGTCCTCGCGCGTCCGCCGGATCGCATAGGAGACCGTGCCGGTCACGCCGTCGGCGACACCCGTCGCATCGAGACCCGCGAACGTGCCGCCGAGCACATAGGTCGTGCGGAATCCGGCGATTTCGGCGCGTATCCCGTCATAGCCGAGCGGAAAGGCATAGGCCACGCGCCCGTTCACAAGATGGGTTTCGTTGGAGACTATCCCATAGCCCGAGAGCCGGTCGCCGAAGCTGAGGGGCGAGTTCAGGCCGACGCCGGCGCTCACCCTGTCGCGGCCGGTGAAGCCCGGGCCGTAATTGTCGCCGAGCACATAGCCGTCGATGCGCCGGCCCTCCGGCACGTTGAACAGGAAATCCGTCGTCTCCGGTTCCTGGCCCGGCCGGGTCACGATCCGCGGCACGCCGGCGCCCGGCAGATCGGTCACGAGCAGCATGGCGCGTTCGAGTTCGGCCTGATGAATGAGCGGCGATCCGGCGAGCGCATGATCGATCACGCCTTGCAGAAAATCGTCCCTGACGAGCGACGCGTTCTGGAGCGTGACCTTGCCATAGCGGCCGGGGATGAGCTTGATGTGAAGCACGCCGCCGCGGGATTTCTGCGCCGGTATATAGGCCTTGGCCACGATATAGCCTTCGGTCCGGTACAGCGTCGTCAACTTGTCGGCGGCCTCGTATATTTCGGCGATCGTCAGCTTGCGGTTTTCATAGGGTGCCAGAATGGCGCGCACCGCCGCCGGATCGACGATCTCCGGCCCGTCGACTTCGAAGCCGCGGACGAACAAAGTCGACTTGTCCTTGAGCACGAAGAGCGGCTCATGGAGTTCCGGCAGAACCGGCACGCCGGTCACAGGCGGCGGCGCCGATTTGCGCGCTTCGTCGGCCTGCTGGACGGCGTTGCCGATATTATAGGGCAGGGAGGGCACGGCGGTTTGAGCCAGAGCCGCAGGCGACGCGCTGAGGATCGCCGGAAGGCCGCCGCAGCAGACTATGAATGTACCGAATTTCATGACGCTACTACACCTTTTGGGCAATGACTTGGGTTAGTGGCCGGAATTGTTCTTGTTCTGCATGTCGAAATGCTGGCCGTTGACGTCGATGCTGCGGATCGCGGCGCCATAGCCGCCGTTCCCGCCGCCATGCCGGCGCGGAGCGGGCGTATTGGCGGCGTGGCGAACCTTGCGCTCCTCGCGCGGCACCGGCGTCGCCGCGGGCGGCGGCGGGGTCTCTATGGCTTCTTCGAGTTTCGGCGGCGCGGTGGTGGTGATGGCCTGCGTCCCGGCTTTGGAGATCGCCGATGTCGGCGGGAAGTCCGCCGACATTTCCGTATTGGTGGTGCCGACCACATTCGCAGCCGCTCCCGCTTGTTGCTCGGCGGCTTGGCGGGCGGCGGCCTGCGTCGCCGCTTGAGCCGCAGCGGCTTGGGCAGCGGCAGCCTGCGCCGCTGCGGCCTGGGCGGCGGCGGTTTGCGCCGCTACGGCATTCTGCTGGGTTGTCGCCGCCTGTGTCTGGGTTTGAGCGTTGGACCGCGCGTTGGCGGCGTTGTTCACCGCCGCCAAAGCCGCGGCTTGCGACGTGCTTTGTGTCGTCGAAGGAGGTACGCCGGGTGTATATGTGCCGGTGCTGCCGGGTGCATTGTATTGAGTGAGACCAAAGTTGTTGGAGGGAACAGTTTGGGTCGCTCCTGATGAGTCAACATAGTTTTGGGTTATCATTCCAGAGGCGTTGGAGTTTTGGTAATTGGATTGGTAACTTGAATTGCCACTGGACACACCATTTCCGCCGATCAGGGCGCCCACATTATCAAAGAAGGGGGCTGGAAACCCTGGGACATTCGTAAATGTGGTTACGTTGGACGTCGATGCGCCATTGGCGACGAGACC
>JAATEW010000405.1 GCA_015655535.1 Hyphomicrobiales bacterium
ATGTAAGTCTTAGATTATAAGTATATTTAACAATTAAATCGCATAACTACTTATATGCTGCCAATAAAATGATGCGTTTATGCCACACTAAAAGTGATTTATATATCTACTCAACCTGAGTAACTTTGTGCTTACCACGCATTGGCAGGCTCCTAAGCTAGATCAATAGGCAAGGGGTGCCTGCAATGTCCCATAGACTTTTGATATCCGGCGCCGCGCTGGTTGCGATGACCGGCTCGCTGCTCGCTGCCGATCTTCCAACGCGTCAGCCGCCGCCCGTTTTGCCGCCGCCGCCCGCCTGGTCTTGGACCGGTGTCTATATCGGTGTCGACGGCGGTTATGGCGGCGATCGTATCAGGTCTCGTGCCTTCGATTCAGGCACCGGCGTCTCGGCCCAGACCAGCGCCTCCTCGAGCGGGTTCCTCGCCGGTGGGCAGGTTGGCTTCAACTATCAATTTCCGACCTCGAATTTTGTGCTGGGTCTCGAAGCCGACGCCCAGGGAAGCTGGATCAAATCGGAATATATAGCTTCGGTGGCTGCTGGCGCCGCAGCGGCCGGTTTGGATGCCGGGACCAAGGTCGATTGGTTTGGCACGGCCCGCGGTCGCGCAGGCTATGCCTTCGGTCAGGTCATGCCTTATATCACCGGCGGCTTCGCTTATGGCGAGATGAAGAGCTTTGCGTCGGGCGTCGCCGGCTTCGGCGGATTGGGCGGCGCCGTCGGAACTTTCTCCAGAACGCACGAACCGACCGGCTGGACGATCGGTGCCGGTCTCGAATATGCGCTCACGCATAATGTGACGTTCAAGACGGAATATCTCTATGTCGATCTCGGCAGGAACTCCGTCTTCACGCTTCCCGACGGCGTCGGCGGTATCGCTTCGCTCAGCGAGCGAACGACGTTCAACGTGGTGCGCGCCGGCTTGAACTATAAGTTCGACTTCTGGTCGACACCGGCGCCGGTCGTCGCCAAATATTGAAGCCTTCTTGCGTCTAAAAAAATTGCGCATTGATCTTCAGCCGGTGAGGTGGCTTTCAGATCAATGCGCAATTGTTTCGAATATATCCGAAAAATGGAATCTTAAGTCCCGTGGCTTTCTCCGTGGCGAAGGACTTCAGGCTTTGCCGCGGTATTTGGTAATGAATTGATCGACGAGATTGTTGCACTCCGTCGTGTCGACCCAGCCCTCGGCCATTTCCTCGGTCTTCAGCTCGCGAATATCGAAGGGCTCGGCATATCCGTTCAGGTGCAGGAAAATACCCCATTTGCCATTCGGTTTTTTTGCAATCTTAAGTTCTTCACCTTGTTCCAAATTCATCTTCTAGTCTCCCTCGCATGGCGCAGCCATTGGAATTCATGCTCTGGCGTGTGACCGCCAACCGGACCACGCAGGCGAGTGTCCGATTCGTGTCACGGATATCATTTGGTGCCGGTTGAAGGAGTCGAACCCTCGACCTACTGATTACAAATCAGTTGCTCTACCAACTGAGCTAAACCGGCATGCGGCGCGGCCGACGGCGCTCAGCTAGCAGTGTCGGACGCGAGTTGCAACATTCTTCCACGGCCCGCCACGAGGCCTGAGCACTCGCTCAGAGGGCCGTTTCGGCGGTCTTTGTGACACGGCCTCATCCTTGCCGCAATGGGAACGAATAAGATCCCGCCCAGCTTCAAGAAACCCGCCCGGTTCGTCATGTGAATGAGACGATCCGCGCAATATCTTCACCGGCTGCGGAGGGTCTTCTCGTTTTAGCGAGAGGACTTTTTGACAAAATCTGCGATTCGCCGCCGAGCGTCTTGCTTTGGAGGGGACCATGTTGATGAGACTTGAAAACGTGTTCAAGACCACCTTGGCGGCGGGCATCGCCGCCGCGGCTTTAGCCACGGCTTCGGCTCCTGCCGCGGCAGGCGACGGCGGCGCCGTCGCAGCGGGAATCATTGGTGGCACCGCGCTTGGTGTGCTGGCCGGCGCGGCCGCCGCCAGCGCCGCCCCGCCGCCGCCCTATTATCCCGGCTATTACGCTCCCCCGCCGCCGCCGCCGCGTTGCTGGTGGCAGCCACAGCAGGTCTGGGATGGCTATGGCTATGTCGTGCAGCGCGTCCGGGTCTGCCAGTAAACTCAACCGCCAGTGGTTCCTGCTTTCATCAGGCCCCGCTCGTCGCGGGGCCTGATTCGTTTCGGTCACCGGCCGTAGCTTTCGTTGATATTGCGGTCCTTGGTCTCCGGGACCAGGAAGAGGCCGACCACGAAAGTCACCAGTGCGAAGAAGATCGGATACCAGAGACCGAAGTAAATATCGCCGGTCTGGGCCACCATCGCAAAGGCCGTCGCCGGCAGCAGGCCGCCGAACCAGCCGTTGCCGATATGGTAGGGAAGCGACATGGATGTATAGCGGATGCGCGAGGGGAAGAATTCGACGAGCGCCGCCGCGATCGGTCCATAGACCATGGTCACATAGATCACGAGCACGGTCAGCAGGCCGATGAGCTTCAGGACCTGCGGCGTGAAAATATCGAATGGCTGCGAGATCTTCACAATGCCGGGGTCCTTGGCTTTCGGATAACCCGCCGTTTGCAGCGCGGCCGAGGTGGCTTTGCTGAAGTCGGCCGCCGCCGCCTTGGGATCGGCGACCGCTGTCGTATCGTAGGATGCGACCGCCGTATCGCCGATCTTGATGACGGCCGGCTGTCTGGCCGGTCCTGCCTCGGTCCTATATTTGACTGAGCTCTTGGCGAGCAAGGCGCGGGCATTGTCGCAAGAACTCGTGAAGACACGGGTGCCGACCGGGTTGAACAGATTGCCGCAATCGGCCGGGTCGGCGATGACGGTGACTTGCACGGTCTTCAGCGCATTTTCGAGCGCTGGGTTCGCATTGGTCGTGATCGCGTTGAAGATCGGAATATAGGTGATCGCGGCGATCAGGCAGCCGGCGAGAATGATCGGCTTGCGGCCGATCTTGTCGGAGAGCCAGCCGAAGAAGATGAAGAAGCCGCTGCCGAGAGCCAGAGACCAGGCGATCAGGAGGTTCGACGTATAGCCGTCGACCATGAGGATCGCTTGCAGGAAGAACAGGGCGTAAAATTGGCCCGTGTACCAGACCACGCCTTGACCCATGGTCATGCCGAAGAGCGCGATCAAAACATATTTGGCGTTTGACCAAGTGGCGAAGGACTCGGTCAGCGGCGCCTTCGACGTCGTGCCTTCCTCCTTCATCTTCGTGAAGACCGGCGACTCGTTGAGCTGCAACCGGATCCACAGCGAAATGCCGAGAAGGAGAACGGAGACGACGAAGGGAATGCGCCAGGCCCAATCGGCGAAGGCAGCCTCACCCCAGAAGCTGCGGACGAAGAGAATGACGAGCAGCGACAGGAAGAGGCCTCCCGTCGCAGTCGTTTGGATCCATGACGTATAGAAGCCGCGGCGGCCTTCCGGCGCGTGTTCGGCGACATAGGTCGCGGCTCCGCCATATTCGCCGCCGAGCGCCAGGCCCTGCAGCAGGCGCAGTGCGATCAGAATGATCGGAGCGGCGACGCCGATTGTCTGGTAATTGGGCAGCAAGCCGACGATGAAGGTCGAAAGACCCATGATCAGAATCGTAATCAGAAACGTATATTTGCGTCCGACGATATCGCCGATGCGGCCGAAGACCAGGGCCCCGAAGGGACGCACGAGAAAGCCGGCGGCGAAAGCGAGCAGCGCGAAAATATCGGCGGTGGCTTTCGGGAACTGGCTGAAGAACTGCGCGCCGATGATCGTTGCAAGTGAACCGTAGAGATAGAAATCATACCATTCGAAGACGGTTCCGAGCGAAGAGGCGAAGATCACCATCTTCTCGGCACTGGTCATCGGCCCGGCGCGGCCGGCCGGCGTCACGGCTGTTACGGACATGGTCATGTCGGTTTCCCCTGGCGTTTCCGGCCCCTGGAGCGCTTTGGCCAGGGGCAGGTATCCTCCCGAATATTTTTGATCGCACGGCCGTTGATCGGCCTTCGCGAATCGGACGACTGTCAAAATCGCCGATGACCTTTATGTTATGCTTGAAAATCAACGGCGTCGATGGGTGTAATTATGCGTCAATGGTTGAGTGCGGTGCTGGCCGCCGCGCTGTGCCTCGCGGCAATCCCCCCGACGGACGCCAAAGGTTTCGGGGGCGGGGCTGGCTTCCATGCGGGAGCCGGCCGGGCTTTCGCCCGTCCCGCCGCCGTGGCGCGGCCGGCCCAAATGCCCAGACAAACGCGGACCTTGGCGCGTCCCTATCGCTTCGGCCGGCATGGCTGGGCTTTTGCCTCCGGCGCCGGCTATGGCTTGCCCTGGAGCGATGGGAGCTATGATCCGACCGATCCCGGCCAAGCTGGTATGCCAGGGGAAGGCTATCCGCCGCCTCCGCCGCCGCCCTGGCTTTATGGCTACGGGCCGCCGCATCAGGCCTGTTTCACGCCGCGCATCATCACGATCGGCAAGCCGCCGCCGAAAACCCATCTGCCGCGTATCGTCTATGGCAGCGGCGCGCCCTGTGATGAAAAAGGCACCTAAACAGGCGTCAATTTGTGCCGTGTGAGAGTCAGGGCCACGGCACAGGCATTCGACACGTTGAGGCTCTTGATTGGCCCCGGCATATCGAGCCGGACGAGCAGGTCGCATTTCTTGCGGCTGAGGCGGCGCAGCCCCTTGCCCTCGCCGCCGAGCACCAGAACCAGCGGGCGGGTCAAGGGCGCGGCCTCGAAGGCGATGGGCGCTTCCGAATCGAGCCCGACGCGCAGATAGCCCATGTTGCCCAGCCTTTCGAGCGCGCGGGCAAAATTGCCGACGAGCGCGATCGGCACATGATCCAGACCGCCGGACGCGGCCTTCGCCATCACGCCCGACAGCTCCGGCGAATGCCGCTCGGTCGTGACCACGGCATCGACGCCGAAGGCCGCGGCCGTCCGCATGATCGCGCCGACATTATGCGGGTCGGTGATCTGATCGAGCGCCAGCACGATTCCGCTGACCGGCACAATGTCCGACAGATCGATCGGCTCGAGCGGCCTTGCTTCGATCATGATGCCTTGATGCACGGCATTCTGGCCAAGGCGGCGGGCGAGATCCTCATTGCTGACGATCTGCGGCGTGAGACCGGCTTCGGCCAAATCACCGCTCAGGCGCTGCGCCATTGGCGGCGTCGCGAAGACGGATAAAATCTTCCGGCGTCTGGCGCCGAGCGCGGCGCGCACGGCATGGATGCCGTAAAGGACGCTGAGTTCGGCGGAAGGCCGCCGGAAGGCTGGCTGCGGCATCGAGGCGCCTGAGGCCGACCGGGCAGGGGCAGCGGCGGAGGGCTTAAGGGAAGGCTGGCGGCTCAAGGGACCTGCGTGAGGATCGCGCTGCTTATGGGCGCCCGGCGGGGCCGCGGGGCGTTCCTTTTGGGACAGGGGCCGTGGCGATGGTTTCGCGGGTTTTTGGCCAGCTTTGCGGTTGCGATCCGGCGGCCGATGGGTCTTGTCCAAGATCTGTTTCCGCCCTTCGCCGCTTCGATTGCCTTATTTAGTGTCACGCCGGGCAGGCGGGGGCAATGTTCACGCGGGAGAGAGCGGGCGGCCAGAGGCGGTTATGGGTTGACAGGCAGGGCTCGCCTTTCCATAAGCGCCTTCACCAAAACCCTGCCAAGTCTTCATTGAGGACTTGGCTCAAGGGGGAGTGTCCCGAGTGGCAAAGGGGGCGGACTGTAAATCCGCTGGCTATGCCTTCGTAGGTTCGAGTCCTACCTCCCCCACCAA
>JAATEW010000098.1 GCA_015655535.1 Hyphomicrobiales bacterium
GAGATGGACGATCTTGCGGAATTCCTGGATTTCAAGCCCGGTTTCCGTGGCGAGCCCGTGGATATTGGCGCGGATCTCCTTGATCGGATCTTTCGCGTGGGCGACGAAATCCTTCCAGCCGCGCGTGCCGAGCTTCGAGACGCGCAGCACCCATTTCGGATCGAGCTCCGAATTCTGGTAGTTCTTGAGAAAATCCTCGCGCCCGACGCCGCTGTTTTCGGCGAGGCGGAAGAGCTTGGTTTCAAGACCGATCAGACGCTTGTTGATGTCATAAAGCTGCTCGACCAGCGCCTCGATGCGGTTTTGATTGAGCGACAGCGACTTGACGTCGGTGACGATCTCTTTCATGAGCGTCTTATATTTGCGCTCCTGCGCAGTCGTCAGCGTCTCGTGCTTCAGCTTGTTTTCGACGTTTTGATCCTGCAGGCGTCGCAGCTTCTTATAGGCGTCGGCGATGCGGTCGAAGGTCTCGACGACCTTCGGCTTCAGCTCGGTTTCCATCGCGGAAAGCGAAACCGAATTTTCCATATCGTCGTCTTCTTCGAAGGCGTCTTCCGGAATCGGCGCTTCTTCGCCATCGGCCGGCGGCGGGCGCAAACCAGCGGGCGGCGTCAAGGGCGCCGTCGGGGCAAGGGCCAGGGCTTCGGCGGCGCCTGGCGCCGTCATGTCGATCTTGGGCGTGTTCTTGCCGTCAGGTCCGGCATAGGTGGCCTCGAGATCGATGATGTCGCGCAGCAGAACCTTGCTGCCGTTCAATTCGTCGCGCCAGATGATGATGGCCTGGAAGGTGAGCGGGCTTTCGCAAAGGCCAGCGATCATCGCCTCGCGGCCGGCCTCAATGCGCTTGGCGATCGCGATTTCGCCCTCGCGCGACAGAAGCTCGACCGAGCCCATTTCGCGCAAATACATGCGCACAGGATCATCGGTGCGGTCGGCCGGCTCGGAGGACCTTGTCGCGACAGCTTTTTGCTGCGTGCCCATATCGACGAGTTCGCCGCCCTCGGCTTCCTCCTCTTCGGCTTCCTCGGCCTGCTCGGCCTCTTCGGTTTCCTCGCCCTCGATGACATTGATGCCCATCTCGTTGAGCATGGCGAGAATGTCCTCGATCTGCTCGGAATTGACTTCTTCCGAGGGCAGCACGGCGTTCAATTCGACATAGGTGACAAAGCCGCGCTTTTTGGCGAGCTTGATCATCCGCTTGACGGCGGCATCGGAGAGATCGAGCAAGGGACCGTCGGCCGTCTCGACCGCCGCGCCTTCCCCTTCAACCTTCTCTGCTTCCTTTTTCGCCATCAATGGTCTCCGATTTCTGATCTTGTCTCGTACGCGCGGTTTTCAGCGAAATGGGAGACGGGCCTGCAATTTCTGCAATGACCTGCATCAAACCCATTCCGGCCGGCCCCGACACCGAGAGCCGACGTAAAACCGTCTCATATTTCAAATGTCCCGATGCCTAGTCAGGATGAGGAACGAGCCGCGGCCATGCGGCAGAACGACCCGGCTCTTCCTAAAGACTTCCGCTCGGATGGCCAGATAGAGCACCGAAACCCTCCACAGCGGCTTCCATCCCCGAAAGAGCGGATAATTGCTCTTGGATATCTTTTAAACGCGCGAGATTGAGCTCGCTTGCGTCATTTCCTAGAGCTAATTCGGCTAATTGCAACTCCCTATGTAGCGCCCTTGCCTTGTGATGCAAGGTCAGGGCCTGTTTCAAAACCTCTTCCGCGTCGGCATTTGAGGCCCTTGGGTCCATATACCAATGCGAAGCCAGGGCGCTCATCGACTCAAGCTTGCGTTGGAAGACTTCAAACCCGCTTTGCGCCAATTCCGCCTGCAAGCCATGATGATCCAGCCCCTCGTGTCCGGCAAGACCGAGCAGTTTTTCGCGGAACTTGGCGGCCTCCGGAGTAGAGAGCTCAAGCGCGGCTATATCTTCCAGATAGGTTTCGATCAAAGCAGGATGATTGAGAAGAAGCAATAAAATCAACGCCTCGCGCGGAGGCAAACCGGCTGTGGCCGGACGAAACAAAGCGCTGCGGGCGAGACTCGTGCTGATGGAGGGCGCCGCTGCCAGGCTTTTGGCCTCATCGCCGGGGCCAAAGCCGCGCCTATTGCCATAGGCGCCAAACCGGGGTGTTTCAAAACGAGACGCGCCAAATTGGCCGCGTTGCGGAGCGCCGCGGTCGCGCGTTTGATTTGACCGTTCCGCTCCGAAAAGCGCGGCGAGGCGGTCTTTAAACGCGGCCTGATAATAATGCCGCAGCGTTTCGTCGCTGATCGTCCTTGCGATCTCCCCAAGCCGCCGGTGAAAGGCGGCGCGGCGCTCGGGCGTATGGAAATCGACGCCCTCCGTCTCGCGCATCCAGATCAGATCCACGAGCGGCAGAGCTTGGCTGATGACGGATTGAATCGCAGCGCCGCCGCCGGAGCGGGCGAGGTCATCCGGGTCTTGGCCCTCCGGCAGAAGTGCGAAGCGCAGCGACCGGCCATTGCCGATGAGCGGCAAAGCCATGTCCATCGCCCGATAGGCGGCCTTGCGGCCAGCCCTGTCGCCGTCGAAACAGAGGACGGGCTCCTCGGCCATTTTCCACAGAAGTTCGCATTGATCCGGCGTCAGCGCCGTGCCGAGCGGCGCCACGCATTGCGGAAAGCCCGCATGCGACATGGAAATCACGTCGACATAACCCTCGACGACGATCACGCCGCCTCGCTCATGGGCGGCTTTGCGCGCTTGATGGTGATTATAAAGGATAGAGCCTTTGTGAAAGAGCGGCGTCTCCGGCGAGTTCAGATATTTGGGTTGCCCGTCCTTATCGAGCGTGCGGCCGCCGAAGGCGATCACCCGGCCGGAGCGATCGCTGATCGGAAAGATCACGCGGTCGCGGAACTTGTCATAGGGGACAGCGATCTCTTCGCCATGGATGAGAAGCCCCGTCTCGATCATGGCTTCGACGCTGATATCTTTGGCGGCGAGCGCGTCCCGCAATGCGTATTTTTCGGCAGGCGCATAGCCGAGACGGAATTGCTTTTGAATGTCCTGCCCGAGGCCGCGCTGATCGAGATAGGCCCGTGCGCGCTGCCCCATGCGGCCTTGCAGATGCGCTTCGAAAAACAGCGCCGCCTGTTCGAGAACCTCATGCAGGCTGGCGCGCTTTTTTTCCTGTTCCTCGGTCTCGCGCGTCACGACGGGCAGGGGCAATCCCGCATCGGCCGCGAGCCGTTCGACGGTTTCCGGAAAGGAAAGCCCGTCGGTTGCCATCACGAAGTCGAAAATATTGCCGTTCTTGCCGGATGAAAAATCAAACCAGGCCATCTTCTGGTCGTTGACGAAGAAGGACGGCGTCTTCTCGGCATTGAAGGGCGAGAGACCTTTCCATTCGCGCCCGGATTTCATCAATTTGACGCGCCGCCGTACGACCTCCGAGACGGGAAGCCTAGCTTTGATCTCTTCGAGAAAAGACGGTGGAAAACGCATTTTTGAATTGTCAGCATCTCGCTATCCGGCGCAAGACGCAAGGACTTACCCACAGCAAGTCACAGAAAAGAATCGAAATTTTGACGCAGCCGTTCATTTGCCGCCGAAAGCTGCGCGGCAGAAGACCGAAGCCTCCCTGCAAAGCTTTAGTTCCGGGCATGAAAAAAGGCACGCTGGGAATACGTGCCTTTTTTCGTCGCGCGGGAGGCGCTTTTCACGGAAGACGCTTTAGACGA
The DNA here is from genome assembly GCA_015655535.1 of Hyphomicrobiales bacterium. Classification (GTDB taxonomy): domain Bacteria; phylum Pseudomonadota; class Alphaproteobacteria; order Rhizobiales; family Beijerinckiaceae; genus Methyloferula. Next base: position 3,712 of record JAATEW010000098.1, read on the forward strand.
GACTGCCGTTCGCCGCCTGAACGGGCGCCGCCGCAGCGGGCTCGCTTTGCAGGATCAAAGCGCGGCGCATGGGCTTGACGACGAAGAGCGCCAAAAGCGCCGCCGTAATGTTGAGCCCGACCGCGATGCTGAACACGGCATACCATCCATAGGAGGCCGCCAGGAGGCTCGCGAGGGGCACGAGCAACGAGGCGGTTCCTTTGGCGGGATAGAGCATTCCGGCATTGGTCGCGGCATATTTGGAGCCGAACGTTGCGCCGCATGTCGCCGGAAACAGGCGGTACATTTCGCC
>JAATEW010000001.1 GCA_015655535.1 Hyphomicrobiales bacterium
ACGGCTTCGGTGAGGGCGCCGCCCTCTTCATAGCCGACATAGCCGGGCGGAGCCCCAATCAGCCGGGCGACCGAATGTTTCTCCATATATTCCTACATGTCGATGCGCAGAAGCGCCGTGTCGTCGTCGAAGAGAAAGCCAGCGAGCGCCTTGGTGAGCTCGGTCTTGCCGACGCCGGTCGGGCCAAGGAACATGAAAGACCCGATCGGACGGTTGGGGTCCTGCAAGCCCGCCCGGGCGCGCCGGATCGCGGTCGAGACAGCTTTAACCGCCTCGTCCTGGCCGACGACCGATTTTTCGAGCATGTCTTCCATGCGCAGCAGCTTGTCGCGTTCGCCTTCGAGCATCTTATCGACCGGCACGCCGGTCCAGCGCGAGACCACTTGCGCGACATCGTTCGGCGTGACCTCTTCGGCCACGAGTTCGCCACTGCCTTTGGTTTCCGTCTCGGCGAGCTTCTTTTCCAGATCGGGGATGACGCCATAGGTCAATTCGCCGGCACGCTGATATTCGCCACGCCTTTGGGCCTGGACGAGTTCGTTGCGCGCCGCCTCCAACCGTTCCTTGATCTTCTGCGCACTGCCGAGTTTGTCCTTCTCGGCCCGCCAGCGGGTCGTGAGAACAGCCGATTTATCTTCAAGCTCGGCCAATTCACCTTCGAGCTTGCCCAGACGATCCTTGGAGGCCTGATCGGTCTCTTTTTTCAAGGCTTCCTGTTCGATCTTGAGCTGGATGATCCTGCGGTCGAGTTCGTCCAATTCCTCCGGCTTCGAATCGACCTGCATGCGCAAGCGCGACGCGGCCTCATCGATCAGGTCGATCGCTTTATCTGGCAGGAACCGGTCGGCGATATAGCGATTGGACAAAGTGGCCGCCGCGACGATGGCGCTATCGGTGATGCGCACGCCGTGATGCAGTTCGTATTTTTCCTTGAGGCCGCGCAGGATCGAGATCGTATCCTCGACCGTCGGCTCCGACACGTAGATCGGCTGGAAGCGCCGCGCCAGCGCCGCGTCCTTCTCGATATATTTGCGATATTCGTCGAGCGTGGTCGCGCCGATGCAATGCAATTCGCCGCGCGACAAGGCCGGCTTCAAGAGGTTCGAGGCATCCATTGCGCCATCGGTCTTGCCGGCGCCGACGAGCGTGTGCATTTCATCGATGAAGAGGATGATGCCGCCGGCAGCCGCCGTGACTTCGTTCAAGATGGCCTTCAGCCGCTCTTCGAATTCGCCGCGGAATTTCGTTCCGGCGATCAAAGCGCCCATGTCGAGAGCGAGCAGTTTCTTGTCCTTGAGACTTTCCGGCACATCCTCGTTGACGATGCGCAAGGCAAGGCCTTCGACGATGGCGGTCTTGCCGACGCCGGGCTCGCCAATGAGCACCGGATTGTTCTTGGTCCGGCGCGACAGAACCTGGATGGAACGGCGGATCTCCTCGTCGCGGCCGATGACCGGATCGAGCTTGCCATTGCGCGCCGCCTCGGTGATGTCGCGGGTGTATTTCTTCAGGGCATCATAAGCATTCTCGGCCGTCGCATTATCGGCGGTGCGGCCCTTGCGCAGATCTTCGATCGCGGCGTTGAGCACCTGCGGCGTCACGCCGGCCTTTTCGAGAATCTTGCCGGCCTCGGCGCTTTTCTCCATGGCGAGCGCCAGCAAAAGCCGCTCGACGGTGACATAGGAATCGCCCGCCTTCTCGGCGATCTTTTCGGCATTGTCGAAAATGCGCGCCGTGGTCGGCGCGAGGTAGACCTGACCGGCGCCGGAGCCCTGGACCTTCGGCAATTTCGCAAGCGCGAGTTCGGTCGCAGCCAGCGCATCCTTGGCGCGGCCGCCCGCCTTGTTGATGAGGCCGGCGGCGAGCCCTTCGGGATCGTCGAGCAGGACTTTCAAAATATGTTCAGGCGTGAACTGCTGATGGCCTTCGCGCACGGCGAGCGACTGGGCGCTCTGAACGAAGCCGCGCGTGCGTTCCGTATATTTATCGAAATTCATCTTGTCTCCCTCCCCCGCGCCAACCCCGAAGCGGCGGACGCGCGGCTACACACAACCCAGGCCCCGTTACGGCGGCCCTCAGTCGAATGTAGTCA
>JAATEW010000355.1 GCA_015655535.1 Hyphomicrobiales bacterium
CGCCCCGACACACTAAACGATCAAGAGCCTATAGACACCGGCAAACACGACCAAAGTGCAGGAGGTGATGCCGCCGACGAGATAAAGCGCCTCGGCATTGATCGCAAGGATCGTTCCGAAAAGCCCATGCAGGAGATCGATGTTCGAGCCATGCAACGAGACGATGAGAACGCCGGCCGCGAGCGAAGACAGATAGAAACTCGCAAAGCTCGCGTCTTCTCTCAGCGTCGTCGAACGGCTGACGAGGCCCGAGAGAAGTGCCACCGCGAGACCGGCGATCAGGCCGCCTAAACCCATAGCGGAAAGCGACAGGCCGCCCGCCACCAGAAAGCCGATCGCGGCGCCAGGCAGCACAGCATGGCTCATGGCGTCGCCGACGAGGCTCATCCGGCGCAGCATCAAAAGAATGCCGATAGGCCCCGCGCCAAGTCCGAGCGCGACGCAGGCGACAAAGGCCCGGCGCATGAAACCGAAATCGACAAAGGGCCCGATGAAGGCATCATAAAGGCTCATGCGACGATCTTATCCTCTGCGTCGCAAAGCGGTGACGTCTCGTCCCAATGTTCGGCCATGGCGCGCGCGCGCAACAGATTTTCGCCCGACATGGCGACGTCGGTCCGGCCCCAGGCGATGACTTCGCGGGCCAGCAGCAAGGTCTGCGGAAAATGCGCTTTGATCTGCTCGAAATCATGCAGCACCGCGATCACCGTGCGGTGATCCTCGTGCCATCGGTGGATCAATTCCAGGAGGTCCTGGCTGGTGCGTGAATCGATCGCCGTGAAGGGCTCGTCCAGAAGGATGATCTTCGCGTCCTGCATCAAAAGCCTCGCGAAGAGGACGCGCTGAAATTGTCCCGCGGACAAAGTGCCGATGCGGCGGCGTTCGAATCCTTCGAGCCCGACCGTCGCCAAGGCACGGCGCGCCTTATCGGCGGTCTCAGCCGATACGGCGCGAAGCGGACCCGTCTCGCGCCAGGCGCCGAGCAAAACCGTATCGGCGACACTCAAAGGAAAAGACCGGTCGATTTCAGCGGCTTGCGGCAAATAGCCGAAATCGCTGATCGCCAATCCGCCACGGTCGATTGTTCCGGATGCGAGCGGCAGTTCGCCCATGAGCGCTTTCAGCAAGGTCGATTTGCCGGCGCCGTTGGGCCCGGCGATCGCGGTGAGGCTCCCAGGCGCGAAAGACCCTTGCAGATGATGCACGGCGGCATGCCGCTCATAGGCAATGGTGACATTGCTCAGACGGATGGTCGTGTCGCGCGGTGCGGCGGCGGTCATGGCAGAGACACCGCCCAGAAAATTGCAAGCCACAGACAGGCGATCATCCCTGCGGCCACGGCGAGCCGCGCCGCCGCCGAACGCGCCATGAGCGAGCCCCTGAAAGGGTCACTGGAAAAAAAGGGCATGTTCCACCTCTGCATCGCATCGCTATTATTATGTTATAATATGTCAGTCAATCTGTTCTAAATATTACACCGCGAGCGCGAAGGGGTCCCTCATTTGAGTGATATGTTTTACCAATTTTAAAATAAACGCAAAAGCGGGCGAAGTGCGAATGATTTCCGAGGTATTATTTTCCCGGACGGGAAAGCACCCAAGAAACTCTGTAACGTACCGGCTATTTCGCATAGTATTAGATCAGCGTCACCGCGACCATTCCGGAATAGATGTCATGATGTCCAAAGCCCGCGATGAGGTTCACCCCGGCAAGGCCTGGGTCAAAAAGGTGGAGGAGATTTGCGCGCGCAAGAGCCTGCAATTCACGCCTTTGCGCCAGGAAGTGGTCTCCATTCTCGCCGATCTCGCAAAGCCGGTCGGCGCCTATGAGATCATCGATCATCTCGCCAAGCTCAAGGGCCGCACGATCGCGCCGCCGACCGTCTATCGCACGCTCGATTTCCTGGTCGAGAACGGTTTCGTCGTAAAGATCGAAAGCCGGCAGGCCTATATCGCCTGCGACGATCCCGGACACGACCATCACGGCATCCTTCTGATTTGCTCCAACTGCGGCAAATCGACGGAAATCGACAATGTCGAAGTCGACAAAATCCTGATCGAGACCGCATCGGCCTCGCATTTTCATCTGCAGCGCCAAGTCGTGGAGGTCGAAGGCCTCTGCCAATCCTGTTCCGAGGCAGCGACCGCCGAAGCCTGATTGGACTTAGGAGTCTGTTGCTCTTGGTCATAGACTCATAAAAAGCTGGTTGGTCGGACCCTCTCCCACAGGGAGAAGGACACGCGCTCCCCGTTGAGTATCAAATCGCTCCTGTGATTCATTATCTAAGCCGCCTCTGCCCGGCCGGGACAGGCTTCAACCTCGATCGTCACATGACTGAGGTGGTGAAGATCGGCGAGACGGCTCTTATAGACCGAAGGGGCTTGCGGATCGTCGCTGACGATTGCCACGACGGCTGCGCGGTGACCTGGCCCGACCTGCCAGAGATGCAGGTCTGTCACGCTGTCGCCTTCACGTTCCAGCCTTTCACGAATGTCGCGCTCCGCGTCCCGATCGGGCGCGACGTCCAATAGGACCGCCCCGGCCGTCTTGATGAGGCTGACCGCCCAAGCCGCGATGACGATCGTGCCGACAATGCCCATCGCCGGATCGAGCCAGGTGAGGCCGAAAAACAGGCCGCCGAGCAGGGCCACGATGGCGAGCACCGAGGTCAAAGCATCTGCCAGAACGTGAACATAGGCCACCCTCATATTCGTGTCGTGGTGATGCTCATGAACGTGGCCGTGATCATGCTCATGATGATCGTCATCGTGCAGGAGCCAAACGCTGGCAACGTTCACGATCAAGCCGAGACCGGCGATCGGGATCGCCTCGGAGAAGCCGATGGCCACGGGATTGAAAAGCCGATGCACGCTCTCCGAGCCGATATAGAAAGCGATCATCGCGAGAATGATGGCGCTCGCGAAAGCGGCGAGTTCGCCGAGCTTGCCGGTGCCGAATGAGAAACGGGCATCGTGAGCATGGGTCCGCGCAAAGCGATAGGCGAGCGCGGCGAGGCCCAGCGCCAGCGCATGCGTCGACATATGCCAGCCGTCCGCGACGAGCGCCATCGAGCCTAAAACCGTTCCGCCGATGATCTCGGCAACCATCATCGCGGCGGTGAGCGCGACGACCGCCAAAGTCCGGCGCTCGTTGTCATGATGCTTTTCGCCCAAGAAGGCGTGCTCATGGGTCCAGGGCTCAAGGGAATGAGAGTGCATGCGGACGGCTCCATATTTTGCGGCCGCTTTTAACACGCCGCGATCGGCTGGAGATCCCTTTATTCTTCCTTCACCCCGCCCCGGCGCGGCGACTCCGATCACGGTCTTGACGAGACGTTACGTTATTACGTAATAATGTTACGTTGTAAGCCTTACTCAGATCGGGTTGCTGGAATGCGTTCTCCCTTGTGTTATTTTCTGCTCGCTGGCAGCGCTCTGCCTGCGCTCCTCTCTTTGCAATCGCCGGCTCTGGCGCAAGCGCGCCTTCCCCAGGTCGACGTGAATGCAACCCCGGCCGCGCCGCAGACGCCCGACAGCGGAACGTCAAATGGTAATGGCGGCGGCACAGCGCTCGCGCCGAGCCCAAAAGTCCTAGCCGACACGATCAAGCTCGATTCTGCACGGCGCGATATTTTCACCCAGGCCGGCGCCAATGCGACCACGATCGACGACAAGGCGATCGAGGCCATGCCGCAAGGCACCGATCAGCCTTTCGACAAGCTGATCCTGCAGCTTCCGGGCGTCAGTCAGGATTCGGCGGCGAGCGGCGACCTCCACGTCCGGAACGAACATGCCAATGTGCAATATCGCATCAACGGCATTCTTCTGCCTGACGGCGTTTCCGGCTTCGGACAGATCCTCGATCCGAGCTTCGTCGGGCGCTTGAGCCTGGTCGACGGCGCTCTGCCGGCTGAATTCGGATTGCATACGGCCGCCCTCATCGACATCGAAACCCGCAACGGAAGCTATGAACCGGGCGGCACGATCAGCATGTATGGCGGCAGTCACGACACATTGCTGCCGAGCTTTGCCTATGGCGGCACGGTCGGCCAGACGCAATTCTACATGACCGGCCGCTTTCTCAACACCAATCTCGGCATTGAAAATCCGACATCGAGCACGGAAGCCATTCACGACCTGAGCCAGCAAGGCCGCTTCTTCGGCTATGTCTCGACACTTCTCGATGATTCAACGCGGCTCAGCTACATCACCGGCCTTTCGATCAGCGGCTATCAGATCCCGAATACGCCCGGCCAAGCGCCGCAATTCACCGCCTTCGGCGTGAGCAATTTCGATTCGTCGCAGCTCAACGAGAATCAGGTCGAGCGGAATTTCTACAATGTGCTCGCGATCCAAAGGACGGTCGGCAATATCGATGGCCAATTGGCCTTCTTCTCGCGCTACAGCACGGTGCATTTCGTGCCGGATTCGATCGGCGATCTCGTGTTCAACGGTGTCGCCTCGGATGTGACGCGCGAGTCGCTCCTGAACGGGTTCCAGGGCGATATGGCCTATCATCTGGGCCTGCACACGATGCGCGTCGGCTTTCAGGTCAGCGCCGAAAAGACCAGAGCCATCGATACCAATACAGTGCTGCCGCTTGATGACGCGGGCGATCCGGTCGATGCGCCATTCAACATTCCGGGTTCGAGCAGCAAGCTCGGATGGATCGGTTCGGTCTATGCCCAGGACGAATGGAAGATCACGCCGCAATTTTCGGTCAACGGCGGCCTCCGCTTCGATCAGATCGACCAATATACGGATGCCAATCAGGTGAGCCCGCGCATCAGCTTCACCTATACGCCCTTTGAAGGCACTGTCTTTCATGCGGGCTATGCGCGCTATTTCACGCCGCCGGAACAGGCGCTCGCGGCGCCGGTCAACATCGCGGCCTTCAATAATACGACGGCGCAACCCGATGTCATGCAGAACGATCCGGTCAAGCCGGAGCGATCGAATGTCGTCGATGCCGGCGTGACACAAAAGATTTTCTTCATCCCCGGATTGGAGGCCGGCGCCGACGCTTATTACAAGCGCGCCCAAAACCTTTTGGACGATGGGCAATTCGGCCAGGCACTCGTGCTGACGGCCTTCAACTATGACCGGGCCTATAATACCGGCGTCGAATTCAAGGCGAATTACGTCAACGAGAATTTCCGCGCCTATGCCAATCTCGCCTGGGCGAAGCAGCGCGCGACCGATCCCTCCTCCAATCAATATCTCTTCGACGCCGACGAATTGGCCTATGCGCAGACCCATTATGTCTATACCGACCACGCGCAGACATGGACCGGCTCGGCCGGCGCCTCCTACCTTCTTTATGGAACGCGGATCAGCGCCGATCTCATCTATGGCAGCGGCCTGCGCAACGGCTTCGCCAATACGGGCGCGGTATCGCCCTATGCGCAAGTCAATCTTGGCCTTTCACACGAATTCCCCAAAGACCAGCTCTCGCCCTTCGGGCCTTTGACGGTGCGCTTCGACGTGGTCAATCTTCTCGACCATATTTACGAGATCCGCGACGGCTCCGGCATTGGCGTCTTCGCGCCGCAATTCGGGCCGCGCCGGGGCTTTTTCGCCGGGCTTTCGCAGAAATTCTGAGTTTTTCGGGGGCTTTCTGGTCCGCAACTTGCCTGTTGAAGATCGATTTTCTTTGGAAAGGGGATCTTGATGGGATTTAAATATCTCTGCCCGACAGATGCCGTAAGCGAAGGCGGCATGGGCATTTTTCAAGCTGGTCAAACCAGCGTTGTTCTGCTTTGGCCGACGGGCGGCGAGCTCAAGGCCTATCGGGGACGCTGCCCGCATAAGGATGTGCCTTTCGACGAGAAGACGACCTTCGACGGTAAGACAATCGTCTGTGCGACCGACCAATGGGGCTTCAACGCCGGCACAGGCAAATGCGTGACAAGTATCACCGACCATAAGCTTGAACCTTTTGAGCTTCGGGTCCGGGGCGATCAAATCCAGGTCGATGTCGGCTGGGAGAGGCCGGCTGGTGGAAAAGCCTGAGCAACTTGCTCGCCATTCTGCGGCGCTAGGCTCAACGGCTAAAAAGGAGTAGTGGGCTTCGACCCTACTTTCTGCGTCCGCATTTGATCCTGGTCCCATGTTTGCGTTTAGCCCTTGGAGGAAGCCATGGCCGAGAAATCGCTTGAAGAAAAGATCGACGAATTGTTCGGCATTTGCGCCGCGCTGACCGCTTTCGTCACCGAGCTGCCCAATGCGACCGCCGTCGAAATGCCAAAGATGAAAGCCGCGATCGCCGCCAATAAGGCTTTGACCGAAGCCCAGGCCAAATTCGCGGTCGATGCCGCGCGCGAGCTGAAACATGCCGCCGCCGAAAAGCATGAAGGCGGCCATTAATTGACCTCCGATGCCGACGGGCAGGCCTTTGGTCCGGGCAGCATTACCGCTGTCCGGCTTCTCTTTTCGCGCGGCGACGGCACGTTTCTCGTCGAGCGCGAAGAAGATTATTCGCTCTTCAACGTCGAGCGTTTCTGCTGGATGAACGCGGGCTCCATGTTCGAGGAGCTTGGCGAATTCGAAGGCGCCGAAGAGATGCAATCCTGGCCGACGCGCGACGCCTTCGACGCTTGGGCACAAACGCCTGAGAACCGGGCAACCCTGGCGGGCCATGCCGGGAGCCTCATTATCGGCTATGTGGGACCACACCGTCTGTCGGACAATGCAGGGGCCTAGGGTCAAGACCCAATCTGCATGATCAGAGGATTGTCATTGCGAGCCAACGGGTCCGGCCGTAGCCCGTCGCTTGCGACGAGCGTCGTAAATGACGCCCTATCGCCGGCCCGGTGACAGGCTCCGCGAAGCAATCCAGAATAACCATTCAGGCGTTTGCCCTGGCTTGCTTCGTCGCCCTGCTCCTCGCCATGACGGCCCTTTAATTGAGTCCTGACCCTAAATCACGGGAACTTTGCCAATGACGATTCTGATCGAGGAAAGCGAAGCCTCACCCGAGGTAAAGGCGATTTACGAAGACATTAAGGCCGTCCGAAAGGTCGATTGGGTCAATAATTTCTGGAAGGCCATGGCGCGCCATCCAGCGACGCTGAAACGCATGTGGGACAATATCAAACAGGTGATGGCGCCGGGCGCGATCGATCCGCTGACCAAGGAAATGATCTATATCGCGGTCAGCGTCACCAATAATTCCCGCTATTGCATAGCCTCGCATTCGGCCGCCGCACGCGCCAAGGGGATGACGGAAGAGCAATATGCCGAATTGCTCGCGGTGATCGGGCTCGCCAACGAAACGAACCGCCTCGTCCATGGCTATGACGTGCCAGTCGATCCGCAATTTTCGACCGACTAAACGCGCTCATAGATACCGGTCAATTTGCCTCGTGCGAGCAGAACATCGGCCATTTGCGCGATGACCGTTTCCAAATCCGCCTTCTCCGGCAAATCCAATTGTTGTCGCGCCGCGAAGATCTGAAACACATAGCGATGCGGGCCATGGCCCCGGACGGGGCGGGGCCCGGCATAGCCTATATGGCCCCTAAAGCCGCGGCCAAATCGGAAAGGCGGATTTGTTTCCGGTTTCAGACTGCCTTCGGGCACGCCTTGCAGGTCGGACGGGATGCCGATCACGATAAGATGCACGACAGGACGCGGCAAGGGCGCGTCGGGGTCTTGCATGATGAGCACAAGCTCCTTCGTGCCGAGCGGCACATTCGACCATTCGAGCGGCGGCGAAATATTATCGCCAACGCCTTGGCCCGCATAAAGCCGCGGCATCGGGCCATTCTCGTTGAAGGCCGGGCTCGTGAGCGACATGGTTTCGGGCGCGCTGGAGATGCGCGGATCGTTGCAGGCGAGAGAGCGGTCGCCCGCTCTGACCCGCCAGAGCCAATGCCCGATCATGCGCTCAACAGCAGGAGTCATGTCTCCTCCTTCAAAACGCCCATGCGTCTGACGACAAAGCGCGAGACGCTCGGGCCGGTAACCACCACCAGGATGAAACGCGCGGTTTGCAACGCCATGATAAAGGGCACGTCCACCCTGCTTGAGACGGCGATGATCGCAATCGAATCCGCGCCGCCGGGGCTTGTCGCCAGATAGGCGGTCAAGGGATCGACGCCGGCCGCGAAGGTCAAGATCACCGCGAAGAGTCCGCAGATCGCCATCAGCGCCAGAATCGAAAGCAGCACTTTCGGCAACGCGCGTGCCGCGTGCGTCAAGATGGAGCGTGTAAAGTGAAGCCCTATGCTCCAGCCGACAAGCGCATAGCTGACGGCAAGCAGCCAGGGCGGCAGTTCGATCGTCAAAATGCCCATGCCTTGCAATATGGCCCCGACGATCAGAGGCAACAGCAAGGCTCCGGCAGGCATGCGCAGACGATGCGCGACCAAGGCGCTGGTCCAGCCGACCGCCAAAGTTTCGACCAAGGACAGCCAGGCGACCGGCGGAAACCAGTCGATGGCCATAGAAGCGGCGGCGACCGGCGGCAGGCAGAGCCGCGCCACAGCGGAGGCAAAACCAGCGACGAGCACGATCCGCAAATATTGCATGAAGGCGACAAGCCGCATGTCGCCGCCATAGGCCGAGGCCATCAGCACTTGCGCCGTCGCCGCGCCCGGCGACGAGCCCCAGATGGCCGTCGTGCCAGGCAGCACCTGCTGGCGCGCAAGAAGATAGCCAAGTCCATTGGCCGCCAGAATGACAGAGAAGGCCGCCGCTAGAAGGACCGGCCAATCATGAATCATCTCGCCGAGGATCGATGGCGAGAGGCTGCGCGCGATCATCACGCCGATCACGCCTTGCGCCAGAATGAACGGCAGTTGCGGCACCCGCACCGAGGCTTCGCCCGCGGCCACGAGGATCGCTGCGATCATCGGTCCGAGCAGCAGAGCGGCCGGTAGATGCAAAAGCTCCAGCGGCAAGGTGATGAGACAGGAGAGGAGAAGTAAGAGGCCCCATTGAACATGGCCCCCGCGATGGCCAATCGAAATGTGAGCGAGCCGCATTGGCCGGAACATAATATGTCTTACCTTTGGGCGAAACGGATCCATTCCCCCCGATTGGTCCCGCCGGCGCAGGCCGGCGGGGCTTCTTGTCTCTGCGGCATCCAATTCACGAGCCGCGGCCTTTATCAATAGCCGTAATATCCCGGATAGCCATAATAGCCGCAACCATAGGGATAGCCGTAGGGGTAACCGTAGCCGTAGGGACCGCAGCCGCCCCAGTAGCCGCCCCATCCCCAGCCGCGGCGGCCCCAGCCACGACCGACGAAGCCGCGACCGCCCCAGCCGCCATGCCAGCCACCAAAACCACGACCCCCGAAGCCATGTCCGCCAAAGCCGCCATGGCCGCCAAAGCCGCCGCGCGCTTCGGCCGGAATGGACGACGTCACTGTGGCCGCCCCTAATGCGAGAGCAGCCGTGCCGGCCAGAACAATCGTTTTCAATGATCCATTCATTCTCTGGACTCCTTAACTGGACGCGTCATGCGAACGTCATGATCGTCAACGCATCGCATCATGTCCCCATCAATCTGGCTACGATTTGATTTCACACGGCTGGGCTTTTATTTTTGCCCTGCACACGATGTTTTGATCTTTAGCCTGCCCGTGACAGGTGCCTTCGCGCCGGCCACGATCGCGGCCGGCCAATGTTTCGGCACCGCGTCCGAGGCGCTGAAGCATCAGGCATACGCTTCACAGATCTTTACATAGCGAAGCCCTCTTCGGCAGTGGATTTCTGAGCGAGTTCGACGCGATTGCGGCCGCCGACCTTAGCCTGATAAAGAGCGGCATCCGCACGGTTGATGAAAGATTCCGCCGTGTCCGCCTCGGTAAATTGAGCCACGCCGAAACTGCAAGTCACCCTTTGAGGTCCGTCAAAGACGGCGCGCTCGATGTCATTGCGCAATTTCTCCGAAGCCAAATAGGCGAGCGCGCCGGTGGTTCCGGGCAGCACAAGGACAAACTCTTCGCCGCCCCAGCGCGCGATCAAATCCGTGCTCCTGATCCGGGCCGCGACGAATTGCGAGAGATCGATCAGAACCTTGTCGCCCGTCTGATGGCCGAACGTGTCGTTGATGTCCTTGAAATGGTCGATGTCGTAAAGCACCAGGGACAGCGGCGTCTCATAGCGCTCGGCCCGCAACATTTCATTGGCTAGCGCCTGATCGAATTGCAGCCGATTGGACAGGCCGGTGAGCGGGTCCGTGGTCGCCTGGAACTTGAGATCGCGGGCCAGTTTTTGCAATTCGAGACGCTTGTCCATCTCGACCCTGTCGCGCATCCAGCGCTCTTTGCCGAAAAGATAGATCAAGGCCATGATCGCCGTCAGAAAGGTGATGACAATTCCCAAGACACGGCTCGCGAATATCTCCTGCGTCGGGTTCAATATCACCAGGGACCATTGGCTCGCATGTACGAACCGGCGGCGCAGATAATCGTGCGCGCCATCGACGGCGGTCCATGTCGCGTCTTCGATCTCGCGTTTCATCAAGGGCCGGTTGTTCAGCGTGCCGAGTTCCGCGGCCACCGTCGCTGCCGTGTCAGACGCTAGCGGCCAAAACGGCCGGAACAGCATCTTTGGCTGGTTCGTCAGCACGATGACGCCATTGGGATCGATGAAAAAATAAGGACGGTCGAACTCCCGCAGATCGGCGTCGAAACCTTTGAGGGATTTTTTGAGGACGGCGACACCAATGATTCCGCCGGCCTTGTCGCGGATCGGATAGCTCGCATAAAAATCCAGCTCCTTTGCCACCGCGTCGAACGCGAAGTGACGGCCGAGTTCGCCCGCAAGCGATGTTTTAAAGTAAGGCTCTGAACCGATATTTTGCGGCGCGGGTTTGGTTCCCTCACGCTCGAAAGACATGACGATCCTTCCGGATCTGTCGAATATCGTGCCGCGCTTCGCACCCGACACATCGACATCGAGATCCAACATCGATTTGGCGCGTGCCGTGTCCTCCGAACTTCCGCCAGCCAATGTGGACTGCACGGAAGGCGCGCCGGCGAGCGATTTCACCATGGCTTCCAAGGAGGCGGTCTCGCCGTCAAGGTGGCTCGCGATCAGATCAATGTCGGCCCGCGCCGTCATCTGCGCATTTTGCTTGTAAATTTCGCCGAGAAATTCCGTCAGGATCCACCCACCTACGAGAATGATCGTCATCGCCACGAGCGTCCAGGTGAACTGCTGGCGCAGATAGGCGGTGTAACGCTCATTGGAGACCTTCAGAATAAGCTGATGTCCCCAGATCACCCAGATCAAAAGCGCGATCGCGCAGGCGAGAAAACCGCGCACGAGCTGAATCGGCAGTCC
>JAATEW010000015.1 GCA_015655535.1 Hyphomicrobiales bacterium
ATGAATGGAGGAGAGCCCGATCCAGAGGCGGGGGGGTGCTTTTTTTGCCGCATGATCGGCGGCGATCCGGCATCTTTGTTCGAGACCATGATCGCGGGAGACGTAATGGTGGACGCCGTGGGCTATGCCTTCGACGCCCTCCGCCAGGATATAGGCTTCGGTCGGATGCAGATTGCCGCTCAACGGATTGGCGCGCAAAGCCCAGCGGTCGGGGCCATATTGCTTCCAGGCCGTGAGACCCATGGACAATTGCAACAAAGCGCCGATGCTTTCGGCCGAGATGGCGGCCGGCGTGACGTTCTCGCCCGAATAGATCTCGGCGAAGGTCGTCTTGATGGCGGCAGCGCTAAGCGGCAAAAGCATGCGCGGCACGTCCGCATATTCGCGGAACGGGTTTGGCTGCGAATCCCAGTCGAGTGTTTCCGGTCCCGCCGCGTAGCGTTGTAGCGAATGTTTGGTGCGCTGATGATAGGCGAGGATCGTTTCGGCGGCGCTTGCCGCTTGATCGGGCGCTATGGTCATGAGTGGTTCGCTTCGCTGACGGACAGGGCTGGGGAGTCGGGCGAAGCTTGCGGCTTGCGCCGGCAGGTTTCGAGATCGGCCGGCGCCGCATGGGCTTTCTCAAGGCCGATCCAGGCTTCGACTTCTTGTGGATCGAATCCGACATTGCGGCGTCCGGCGGCTTCCATCAGCGGGCGCCGGATCAGGATCGGCTCGGCGAGCATCAGAGCAAGCGCGGTTTCGGCATCGACGCCGTCCGGCTTGATCTCGCCGGATTTGACCTTCGGAGCGGCCTTGTTGAACCAATCGGCGACCGGTTTGCCGGTGAAATAGCTCCGCAGCAGATCGGCAGTCCAAGCTTCGGTCAGAAGATCGCGCACATCGAGCTCATGGCCCGCCGCCGCGAGAAGCTGCTTTTGCCGCGTATTGTTCGAACAGCCGGGCTTCTCGTAAAAGATCACATGGGTCATCGGGACCTCTCGGACGGCAAAGTATTCGGACTGCTGATAGTGACACCGCTATTTATTCAAATTTTACGGCGTGGCGGACCGAGAAGCGGTTTCACCTGAATGTCGGAAAGCCGCCACGCGGTCTTCGTACCGTTCACATCAAACGACCGTCGCCTCGCGGGAGGCGACGGTCGCCGTAACCTTGCAGCCCTCCGGCAGGCTCAGCCGAAATCGCCGAGCTGAACGAATTCCGCCTTGAGCCGGCCGAGCAGCATGTCGACCTTGCGGCGGACGACCTCGACCGTCAGCGGCTTGATCAGGGCGCCGTGGGCGCCGCCGCCTTTGGCGAGACACTGCTTGCCGATCTTGTCGTCGGGATTTTCCGCAACCACCACGATTTTGGCGTCCGGGAACTTGGCCGCGATCTCCTTGAGATGATCGACGCCTCTTTCCCGAAGCACGTTCGTGCCGACGATGACCATCTGGGGGATGCTCAGTTCGGTTTTTTGATAGACCTGCTTTTCCGAAGCGGCGAAGGCCTCTTCGGTCGTGGCGAACTCATGGGTCTCGTTATCATCCTCCAGCATGAACTGCAGGATCGAGCCTGTTATTCCGTCATTGTCGATGATGAAAACGCGCTTGTTTTCAACCCTCCGATCATTATCGACACCGATTTGCATTTTGACCTCGCAGTGAAGTGCTGGCGCGTGGCGGCTCAGGTGAGCTGCGCGTGAAGAAGCAAAATTTGTTCCGTTGACGGCGCAAATTTCCCTCTTGGCCCAGATTTAGCTCATGGGTTTGCGCCTCACAAGCAGCGGCCTTCGGCGAAGCCCGGTCATTTGGCCGCTCCAAGCTGTTTAGTTCCTGACAGCCAGAAACAGCCTGTCGGATTCGGAACACCCAGGGAAATCGCGGATGGTTCGGAGTCGGGGCTTTATAAATCAATGACTTGCAAGGCCGCTCGGGGTTGGCACGAGCATTGCTGAGAAGAGCGCGGGGATACGTCGCCGATGCGAAGCTATGTGACGTGTCGTGTCCCGCGCTGCCACGTTGTCTCGAACATACGCTTGAGCGCCTAGGGTCACGGTTTAAACTGAATACGGCACTTA
>JAATEW010000265.1 GCA_015655535.1 Hyphomicrobiales bacterium
CGTATAGCTCAGTTGGTAGAGCAGCTGACTCTTAATCAGCGGGTCCACGGTTCGAGCCCGTGTGCGCCCACCATTGAAAACAACCGCTTAGCTCATTTGTCGGGAGAACAAACCGCTTCGGTTTACAAGCGGTTTGCAATTTTTGAGCGTTTTTCATTCTCTTCGTGTTTCAAAATAGCGGCTTGGCTTGCTGAACCGGCATGAGCCCATGTTTGCACTGCGCACGTCCGGGATCCTGACCGACGCCGATACAGAGTTCGTTGTGATTCCGAGGTAAGTAATTAGCTCCCAGCGGGACTATCCTCGGTCATCATGCGGGCTCCAGCGTCTTGCTGATGCTAGCAGGCAATGCCGCAGCAATCGGATTTGCCGCCGCCGCGAGACTATGTTTGAGTTTCGCATAGACATCCCGAACATAGGATTCAGCCCAGTTCTGGTCGGCGATCGGCTCGACCCGAACAGCGGCAAATTTGAACTCCGGCGTCTTCGAGAGCGGATCGACGTGATGGACCGTCAGATCGTTGCAGGCGCCGATCCACCACTGATAGGTCATATAGACGGCGCCGCGATTGGTCCGATCGGTAACATTGGCCCGCGCGATGACCTTGCCTCGGCGCGATTGGACCCAGACGAGCGCGTGGTCGCGCACGCCGATCTTCACGGCATCTGCCGGATTGATCGTGACAAAGCCTGGCTCGTCGGCAAGCGCCGTCAGCGCCGCGCAATTGCCGGTCATGGAACGGCAGGAATAATGGCCGACTTCGCGGACCGTGCAGAGGCCAAGCGGATATTCGTCATCGACCTTTTCGAGCGGCGGCCGCCATTGCGTAGCAAACAGCAATCCCTTGCCGCTCGCGGTTGAGAATTTATTGCCTTTATAAAGATAAGCTGTGCCCGGATGGCTTTCATCCGGACATGGCCATTGAATATAGCCGAGACCGGAGAGCTTTTCGTAGGTCGCTCCCTTAAAGGAGGGGCATAGCGAGATCAACTCGCTCCAGATTTCTTCGGCGCTGTTGTAGTGCATCGGATAGCCGAGCGCCGTCGCAAGCAGGCTATGAATCTCCCAATCGTGCTTGACATCGCCCTTCCCGTTCACGGCCTTGTAGAAACGCTGAAAGCCACGGTCGGACGAGGTGAACACGCCATCATGCTCGCCCCAAGAGGTCGCGGGCAGAATGACGTCGGCGAACATCCCCGTCTTTGTCATGAAAATGTCCTGGACGATGATGAACTCCATCACCTCGAAGCCATTGCGCACCCTGCTGAGATCGGGCTCGGTCTGTGCCGGGTCCTCGCCCAGGATGTACATGGCCTTGAGCCGGCCTTCCAATGCCGCATGCGGCACATCCGTAAGGCCCAATCCCACCTTGTCGGGCAGGCTCGGTACATTCCAGGCGCGCGCGAATTTCTCCCGCACTTCGGCTTTCGCAATGGATTGATAACCGGGGAAATAGTCCGGCAGCGCGCCCATATCGCAAGCACCCTGCACATTGTTTTGCCCGCGCACCGGCCCGAGGCCGACATTCGGGCGGCCGAGATTGCCTGTAAGCAAGGCAAGGCCGGAGAGGCCCTTCACGACATCGACGCCCTGGCCCCATTGGGTAACGCCCATGCCCCATAGAATCGTGGCCGATTTCGCGCTCGCATACATGCGCATCGCCTCGCGGACCAGAGAGGCTTTCACGCCGGTGATGGGTTCGACGTTTTCCGGCGTATATTCCTTGACGGTGTTCCAATAGGCGTCGAAGCCTTCGGTGTGGTTTGCGACATAGTCGCGGTCGTAAAGGCCTTCGGTGATCAGCACATTGGCGAAGGCATTCACCAGCGCCATGTTCGAACCGTTATTCAACTGCAGCCAAAGATCGGAAATTCGCGCGGTCTCGATATGGCGCGGATCGCAGGTGATGATCTTCGCGCCCTTCTCATTCGCCTTGACGATCCGTCGCGCGACGATCGGATGGCTCTCCGCCGGATTATAGCCGAAACATAAGATGCAATCCGTATCCTCGATTTCGCAAATCGAGTTGGTCATCGCGCCGCTGCCGAGCGTCGTTATCAGGCCGACCATGGAAGGCCCATGGCAAACGCGGGCGCAATTATCGACATTATTGGTCCCGATCGCAGCGCGGGCAAATTTCTGCGCAATATAATTCGCTTCATTGCCGGCACCGCGCGACGAGCCCGTCACCATGATCGAATCCGGCCCATATTTCCGCTTGATGTCGGCAAGCTTTCCAGCGGTGAAGGCGATCGCTTCGTCCCAGGAAACAGCCTCGAACGGTGCACTGCGGGAGCGCCGAAGCATCGGCTGACGCAGGCGCGGGGTCAGAATTTTCGTGTCGTTGATGAAGTCCCAGCCGTAATAGCCTTTAAGGCAGAGCTCGCCCTCGTTGGTCACGCCATGCAAAGGCTCGACACCGACGACCTTATCGTGCTCGACCAGAAGATCGAATTTGCAGCCGCAGCCGCAATAAGGGCAGACCGAGATAAATTTTTCCATGGTGTCACCTCGCATGTGGGGCACTGGCCGGCGACGCAACCACGCCAAGGCCATAGCCGTCCGATTCAATGGCAGAGCGTTGTTGACGCTGCAGCCTCGTATCTTCCATCCGCGCGGCATCCATGACATGGATTGCCTTGGTCGGGCAGACTTGAACACAAGCCGGCCCCGCCGCGCGGTTAACGCAAAGATCGCATTTATGCGCTTCGGTTTTGACGCCGCTCTGAAGCCTCATGCCGCCTATGTCTGTGTAGGCGGCGTGAGTGAGCAGATCCATGGCGCCGAAAGGGCAAGCCACGACGCAGTTCTTGCAGCCGAAACAGGCTGTTTGATTCACCTGAACCGTCCCGCGACTGTAAAGAATGGCTCCGCTTGGGCATGCGTTGAGGCATGGGGCATCGTCGCATTGATGGCAGGTCACCGGCGTCGAGACCTGAAACGAATGGACCACATGCAGCCGCGGTTCAAAGTTCGTCGGTGACAGCGTTTCTATATCGGGTGCGGACTCATGCGCGAGAACGCAGGCGATCTCGCATGTCAGGCAGCCGATACATTTGGCTGGCTCTGTGGTGATGAATCGATTCATGTCCCAACGTCTCTCCTCGTGTGGGAACCGCGAAACGATGCGCATTTCGTGGCAGCAGAGGTGAGTAGGCGACGGTTCGCGCCGGGCGCCCTTGATCCTGATCAAGGTCCAGTCCCGACCACGCAAAGTTGATCGTTGTGACGGTTGATCGGCCTGCCCAGCTTAAGAGCGGCCGGTGTTTGTATCGGCGCGTCAGGTGCCTTCAAGTCTTTTAATCGCATCGGATTGATCCGAAAACCGCTTCGCACTTCTCGGTCCGATGCTCTAGCGCGGCTATAGAGACGAGAAAGCTAAAGCGTCATGAAGCTTGGCCGCCACGAACAGATCGCGCATGCTTCTTCGGCCGAGACGATCCCAAATGTCAGTCGACCGCCTCCAGCTCCATGCTTTTAATATTGAGTTCCTCACCCGCCACCATTTCCAGGCGTTGCGACCCACACGAACAGCGGTGTGCGGCGGTAGCAAGCGTGACCTCGGTTCCACAATCCTTGCATCTGGCACGAGCCGGAATCTCGATGATGTCAAGAACAGCGCCTTCCAGCGCGCTTCCTTGCGCGACCACATCGAAGCAAAAGCGGATCGCGTCCGGCATTACAGCCGAGAGCTTGCCGATTTCCAAAGTCACGCGCGTGACCTTTCGTCCCGCGGCTTGCTCCGCTACGATCGCGACAATCGACTGCGTGAGTCCCAATTCGTGCATCGCAACCAAAGAATGTTAGATCAAACCACTGGCGAGCATAGCTGCGAATTCCTTTTGCACCTCGCCGAGTTCCTCAAGGACACGCAGTGTCTCCGCCGCTTCCGCTTCGTCGATACGACTCATCGCAAAACCGACATGGATGAGCACCCAGTCGCCGATGCAATCTTCGAAGGCCCGATCTTCAAGGATGCAAGCAATATTAACTTCGCGCTTGACGCCGCCGACATCCACCATCGCGAGTTTTCGGCTTTCATCGGTGATCGATACGATCCGGCCGGGGATACCGAGACACATGGAGACTCCTTCCTTCAAGCCGCGCCGTCGCCTGCGGCGGCGCCGTGATTTCACGCAGCGCTTTTGACATTTGGCTTCGCACCATGCGCTTTGTGGTAGATCGTGTAATAGACGAGGCCCACAAGCACGCTGCCGCCGACAATATTGCCGAGCGTGACGGGCACCAGATTGTGGATAAAGCCGCCGAGCGTCAGCGACGAGGCGTCGAATCCAGCAGGGACCTGGCCAAAGTCAGCCACCATCATGGCGAGCGGGATGTAATACATATTCGCGACGCTATGTTCGAATCCCGCCGCAACGAAAGCGGATACGGGTAGGATCAGCGCCAGAATCTTATCCGCGACCGAGCGCCCGCCCATCGCAAGCCAGACCGCGAGACAGACCAAGACGTTGCACAGGATGCCCCTGAAGAAGGCGACGAAAAACGGCAGTTCGACTTTCGTCTTGGCGATACCCAAAGCCGTGAGCGCGATCTTGCCGTCGTTCAGATCAAGGTGATGCGAGAGATAGACGAGCAAAGCAACGCCGATGCCGCCTACCGCATTGCCGATATAAACGACCACCCAATTGCGGAGCAAAGCTGCCAAGGTGATACGCCCGTCCGCCCAGGCCATGACGATGAGATTGTTGCCGGTAAAAAGCTCCGCGCCCGCGACGATCACGAGCGTGAGCCCAAGGCAGAACACGAGACCGCCCAACACATGGCTGACGCCGAAACTCAAACTCGTGTCGCTCGCGACAATCGTGTAGAAGAGCGCGCCGAGACCGATCGAGCCCCCCGCGACCACGCCGAGCATAAACATCGGCAGCAGGGGTAAATTCGCCTTGGCGACGCCGGACTGCTCGATTTTCTCTGCGATCTCGGCCGGTGCATAGGCATTGAGACCGAATATCTCCGGCTTCAGCAATGAAGTTCGTTGCTCTGGTGCGGGCTGTAGGCTCAAAGCGGTTCCCCTTGCATTAGATTACGGCACTCGGTCTCGGACCGTTTCGCACCATCGCGTGTATCGAACTACAGATGTTCGTAGACGTCCAAACCCGCCCCCAGCCGCAAATTCGCGTGGATGGTCTGCACCGCCTGCCGGACCGCTTCGGAAGGCGGGCAAGCGAAAGCGACCTGAGAAGGCTGGATTCCGAGCAGTTGGATGTCCAGCACGAAGTCGCGCAGGAAGGTGAATAGAAACGTCAGCGGCAGGACATGGGTCGAAGTAAACGCCTGCTCACCGATGATGCTTTCGTCGACGAGGCGTATCTCGCCCGGCGGCAGACTCATTTCAGTGGCGTCAACGATCACCACACGGCCGGGCTGCAGAGCGCGAACGCTGTGCACCTGATTTTCGGGTGCCGATCCGCCGTCGACGACCTCCCATTCGTCCGCCGGCATTTGGCTGAGCAGTTCCGCCAGCAAGGGGCCAGCGGCGTCATCGCCCATAAGATCGTTGCCGACCGTCAGTATGACACCTCTTGCCATCAACGCTGCCTCACCATGAGATAGAGAGCCGGTTCCTCGGCAATGTCTTGAAGCATCTTGTTCAATGACGCCGTCCATTCAGCTTCCTCCGCCGACATTGCAGGAAGCCCGGCATTCAAGGCTTCCTGAAGCGCGTGAGCATGAGGCGGAGCGATTTCGATCTCGCCGAAGCGCAGCAGACGTTCGAGCTTGCGGCGTGCTTCGCCCTCCGACAAATGCGCGATCCAGCCCCCATATTTCTCATAGGGGACTTCGAGCTTCGACGAAAAGCAATCGATGACGCCGATATGATGCCCCAGCGCCAGCGTATAATGGATGAGCTGCTTCGATTGCGCAGGCACATTCTGCGCCTGCTCCAGAAACTTGGCGCCCAACTGATAGAAGACCACCTGCTTCGGCATTGTCAGCCTACCCATTCAGCGCTTCAAAACGATATCGGTAAGCTTGCCGAAAATCTCGGCCAGGCGCGGGTCGTCTTCGCGGTCGAGATAATGCTGTACGCGCTCGGCGAAGGGCGTCGGCTCCTCCGCCCCGAGCAAATGCATGAAACGGTCGGCAATGATACGGCCATGGCGGTAACCCGCCATGCGCCTTGCCTCGCGTTCAAGCTCGACGCGGAGGTTCAGGGGGATTTGCGGATGAATGGGGACAACATTCTCATCCTCGCCCTCGACATGATGGCGCGCTTTGAGTTTTTGATCGAGCAAACCAAGCGCAAGAGCAAATGCGTAGATCGTAGCGGCGGGCGTCGGTGGACAACCGGGTATATAAAGATCGACCGGAATGACAGGATCGGTGCCGCCCCAGACGCAATAAAGATCATGGAAGATCCCGCCCGTGCAGCCACAAGCGCCATAGGAAATGACGATCTTCGGATCAGGCGCCGCATTATAGGCTCTGATCGCGGGTTGACGCATCGCGCGGGTCATCGCGCCCGTATAGAGCAGCACATCGGCGTGGCGCGGCGAGGAGACCAATTTGATTCCGAAGCGCTCAGCGTCGAAAAGCGGACTGATCGCCGCGAAGATCTCGATCTCGCATCCGTTGCAGCCGCCACAATCGACGCGGAAAACATAGGCCGAGCGCCGGATATCCTTGAGCAGCGTCTGTTTGAGCTTGGCGATCTGCTCGCTCTCGCTGATCGCGCCGGGTGCCGGCACCAGATTGGTGCCGTGGCTTGTATCGAGTTGAATCATGGCGTGATCTCCGGGCGCCGGTGGCGTGAAGCCTGTGTCACTCTCGAAACCTCGGCGCGCCGCTTACATTCCGGACAGGTCTCAAGCATTACGCGTTGCCGTTCCGTTTCACTTTCCGGCATGCCCGCGCGGGTTAGAAGCTCGATGACATAGTTGACTTCCTTGGCCGGCGCGAAGGGCCGTTCGCAAGACTGGCAATTCGTGAGCGTGAACTCGGCTGTAACCATCAGGTCGGCCTTGTTGAACACAGCGAGTTCGAAATCGCCCGACAGAACGATGGCACCGGTCGGGCAGACTTCCTCGCAGCGAGCGCAGAAAATGCAGCGCCCGTAGTTCAATTTCCAAGTCCGCTTTCCGGCATGATGATCGGTGGACATCGTCAATGCGTTGGCCGGACATGCGATGGTACAGGCGGCACAGGCGATGCAGCGTTTAGGCGCGAACTCCGGTTTGCCGCGAAAGCCCGGACTGACGGGATAGGGCGCGAACGGATATTTCACCGTGGCGTCGCCCGTTTTGAAAAGCCCGGTCAAAAGTTTCAACATGACGCGATCCTATTTTAGCGGCGAGTCAGTGCGCTCGCGGCCATAGCGCTCGACTTCTTTGTAAGGAACCGTCGTAGATTTTCTTTTGCGCACATCGACGAATGTCACGCGGTCCGTGCAGGAGTAGCAGGGATCGATGCTGGCTATGATGAGAGGTGCATCGGAGATCGTGTTCCCGCGCAGCATGTGACGCATCACGGGCCAATTGGCGTAGGTCGGCGCGCGGCAGCGCCAGCGATAGAGTTTCTGGTTGTCGCCAAGCATGGTCCAATGAACGTCCTCGCCGCGCGGCGCCTCGGCATAGCCAAGCGCGAAGCGATGCGGCTTGTAGGTAAAGCCTTCGACGAGGATCGGTCCCTCCGGCATCTGGTCGAGGCAATATTCAATCATCGCCAACGAATCATGGACCTCCGCGGCCCGGATAAGCACCCGTGAAAGAACATCGCAGCCGTCATAGGTATGGATGTTCACCGAAACATTCGCATAGGCCGCGTAAGGATGGGTAACGCGCGTGTCGCGTTTGAAGCCGCTTGCTCTGAGCAGCGGCCCAACCGGGCTATAATCCCGCGCGACCTGCGGATCGAGCCGGCCAACATTCTGCGTTCGAGACAAAATGTTGGGAGTCGACAGCAAGACGTCGACAAGGTCCGTCACTTCCTTGCGAAGTTCGAGGATCAGCTCTAGCGTCTTTGTCCGCTCGCTCTTCAATATGTCGCGGCGGACACCGCCGATCAGATTCATCGCATAGGTCTTGCGCGCCCCGGTCAGAAGTTCGGCCATGGTCATCGCCTTCTCGCGAACGCGGAAGAACTGCATGAAGCCCGTATCGAAGCCGACGAAGTGACAGGCAAGCCCGATGTTCAAAAGGTGGCTGTGCAGGCGCTCCACCTCGAGGAGAATCGTGCGAATGAAATTCGTGCGTTCGGGAATATGGATGCCTAAAGCCGTTTCTACCGAGGTCGCGTAAGCGACACTGTGCGTGAAGCCGCAGATGCCGCAGATGCGATCCGCGAGAAACGTCACGTCATTATAGCCCATCCGCGTTTCGGCGAGTTTCTCCATGCCACGATGGACATAGAACAAGCGGTAATCGGCATCTATGATGCGCTCGCCATCGACGAACAGCCGGAAATGGCCCGGCTCGTCCGAGGTGATGTGAAGCGGCCCGAGGGGCACCTGGCTCGTCTCGCCTCTTGCGGCGTTGATGAACTCATAGGTCTCCGCGTCCGCCGCGAGCGGCGGCCGGTTGCGGTAGTCCATCGTATCCTTACGCAAAGGATATAAATCGTCCGGCCAATCGTCCGGCAGAACCAGCCGCCGCTCGTCTGGAATGCCGACGGGTTGAAGGCCGAACATGTCGCGCGCTTCGCGCTCGCCCCATACCGTGGCCGGCACGCGTGGCGTTACCGACGGAAATTCGGGCCTATGCGCCGGAACGAGGCCGCGAATGGTCACATAGCTCTTCACCGGCCCTTCCATGGAAAGGATGTAATAGAGCGCATAATGTCCGTTGAGCTGCCGTTCGTCATTGGCGGCGACCGTGGAGAGCCAGCAGTCATGCTTGTAATAAAGCGTTTCGACGATTTCCGGCAGCGTGTTCAAATCGACGGTCAGCGTCACCTGATTGTCGGCC
>JAATEW010000204.1 GCA_015655535.1 Hyphomicrobiales bacterium
ACCAGCGGTTTTGGTGGGGACCGGGCGATGCGAGCCCGTGATGTAGCCCGAATATGGGCGCGGCGTTGGGACTATGAGGCGATTATATCTTAGCCGCGGCTTCGCCAAAGATGAACGGTCCTCTCGATCCATCGGAGAACGGGTCCAAGCCATCGCCGAATGGATCACTCGGCATGGTTTCTCTGCCGGCCGGCGTTGATACATCTGATGCACTGCCCGGCCGGCACTAGTTATGATTCATGTGAAGCTGTGATCGTTCGTCCGCATCGTCGCGGACCGTCACATATCGTTATTCCGTGAGGATGCACCGCTGGCCGAACAATACGGCTTGCTGGCAACGAGCCGTCCCGTGCTCGTCCATGCACCGTCGGCATTCAGGACTTCCGTGTCGCATGTCGCTGGCACTTTGACCGAAGGCTCGATAGCGGGGCGGAACTCCGGCTGCGAACGCATGCTTGACGTGTTCTGGGTAAGAACGGTCTGCGACACCAATAGCAGCGCCACCGTCACGCAAAATGTCGCAACTCGTTTCATGACACTTCTCCCATATTTTTATCAGACAAATTAGGCGAGCTTGATGGCAGCGGGTCGCTCCGACTCTGCGGCGCTCGCCGAGGCTTCAATCTTGGCCGGGCGTCGCGCGTCGAGATCCGTCGGCGGGATCAGCCAATAGATGAGGCCGAGTGCCATCAGCACCGCTGCGAGCGCTAGAAGGTGCAAGGCTTCGGTGTCGGCAATGTCGACGATGATGATCTTTCGGCAGATCGCGAGAAGAGCGATGACAATCACGGATCTCATTTGCAAAATCGTATCGTGACGTTCGGCGATCACTAGCAGCGATTTTTTGAACTCGAGGGCGATGATCACGGTAAAGATCATGCCAAAAATCGCCTGGAAAGTGTTGTAATTGGTCGGATCGAGATTGCCGGACAAAACGAGGCCGAACAAAATCTTGAGGAAGAGACTCCAGACAGCTTCGACCACGACCACGGCAATCAGCGCGGTCAGCAAATAGACGATGACACGTTCAAATCGCTGGTAAATCGAAAGCGGTCGGAATTCGGTAGTGAGTTTAGCGAGTTCTCCAAAGATACGCATCTTCGGCCCTCCAAATCTCCCAGGCTGAGCGGACGGCGTCAGGCCTGAACACCGTCCGTCCGGTTACTGTTGACGATTGTTTCTTTAAGGCGACGCGCGAAAGAGCCTAGGCGGCGGCGCGTTCCCACGTCTCGATCTGGCCGATCTGCTTTGGCTTGCTCTCGCCATGGCTTGTGGAGATTTCAATCTTTCGAGGTTTCAACTCTTCGGGCACTTCGCGCGCGAGGTCGATTAAGAGAAGACCATTCTCCATATCCGCGCCCTTCACCTTCACATGGTCGGCAAGGTTGAAGGATTGCTTGAAGTTGCGAGCGGCGATGCCCTGGTGCAGCATGGTGCCCTTGCTCTCATCAGGCTTCTTCTGGCCCGTCACGACGAGCGTCGTGCCATGCTGGGTGAGGTCGACCTCGTCCGGGCCGAAACCTGCAACCGCCATTGTGATGCGGTATTCGTTCTCACCCATCTTCTCGATATTATAGGGTGGCCAGTCCGGTCGAATGCTGCTGCCGAGCATGTCGAAAAGCCGGTCATAGCCCACGGTTGAGCGATAAAGGGGAGCGAAATTCAAGGTGGTCATAGTCATATTCTCCGTCGAGCAACATGAGTTATGGCTGCCTCGCGCCGCGAAGCAGCGCCTACCGTCAAGCCTTAGAGGCCCTGACGGGCACCGATTTGGTTTCGAAGCGCGTCGGTTCAAGGGGGCGAACCAAAAAAATTTCGCGGCTTCAATCGAAGAAAAAACTTCGGTCAGGCAATCTTGGACCGATGGAGATTCCCGCCGTCCCGCCCAGATAGCGGGGGATTTGCCGATCCGCCTTCTTTAACCTCCACATCCTATCTCGCCGGACATGGCCAAAGCGCCTGCTCGCGCGCCTTTGAGCCGATACGTCGCCGAGAGATATCGAACCATGCTCTTATTGCGTGGCAGCCATGCGTTGAGCATTTATTGCCGCGCACGGGCCACTGGTCCGATCTCGATTTCGATCTCAACGAGCGTTTGCCGATCCAGTGCAGGATGCTCTGGATCGGCCGCATAGGCATGGGCAACTGTGGAAATGAGCACCAACATGCGCTCCAAACGCGTATCCCGCAGCTCTCTCGCGAGATCGAGTAACCCGGAGTCGATCACTTTCGCGATTTCGGCCGCCGTTTGCCTTGCGTCGCGGCCGCTGCGGGCCATTGTCATCTCCCTATCGAAGCCGACTGGTACAGCATTATTCACCGAAAAGGACATTCAGCAACGGCGGGGCTTGCAATTTTCGTTGGCTTGCGGGGTGACTTTGTCCTGCGGATCGGTTTCCGCCGCCCGCACGCGAGCTGCCTTAACCGAGAGCTCCAGCAGTCCGCGAAGGAGCGGATCGGCCAACCCCATGGAAAGCTCGCAAAGTTCGTCCAACATATCCGCGACATAGCTCGCAGTTTCGTGCGGGCTGCCTTTGATTTTTGCGTTTGTCATAATGATCAGACTCTGCGGTTAAATGCGAAATTAAAATCATAAAACTAATCGATTCAATAATTTAGGGTAGCATATGGGCCATGAACTCGCGCGTTCAACGGACCGGGAACTATTTAGCGTCATCGTCAGACGAGATGCTTTCTTCGAGCGCCTCCTGCAAAATTGCGATCGCTTGGTCGATTTCGGCACGTTGTTGCTCGAGGTGATAAAGCTGCGTTGCAATCACATCCGCCGGAAGGGATTGCGCTATATCGGGCGCTCTGCCGAAACCTTTGACTCCGTCAAGGAAGTTTTGAATTTCCGCCAACGTGAAGCCAAGGCTTTTTCCCCTGAGTACGATCTCAAGGCGGCGGCAGTCCTCCGATGTATAGAGCCGCGTCAGCGTCGGGCCACGTCGTATGGATTGAAGCAAGCCGCGATCCTCATAGAAGCGCAGCGTTCGCAGCGAGAGCTTAAATCTCGCTGCGAGCACTCCTATTGGGATAAGTTCATCGTCAAAATGCGCACCCGCGGCTTCGACGTTATCGCTTCTTGCTTTTTCATCATCCGGGCGCGGCATGGAAGAACACACCCATCAAGCAGCGCGCTGATCTTTACGCTGCCTCCAGACAACGGGAAAATCCACACCGCTAAGCGGTGCGCCGTCTTCTAGTCTCGTTTTATGATGCAATTGCCGCGGGACACCCGGCCGCGATTTGAACCGGATGTCGTCACCGCAATAGCGCAACGAGGCGGCACGCCGGACCTGATAGCGGCTATGATTACCGCCGGTCCCATGGATCGTTTTATAGTGATGAACCAGGACATCGCCTGGCTCGACATCGAAATGCACCACGTCGAATCTGTCCATGGCCCCTTCGATGTTTGGCAGGTCGTCACCTTCCGAGCCCGGTAGGCGCGTTTGCGAAATGAAGACATTCGGTGCGTAGAGTCGGCCGCGATGCGAGCCGCGCACATACATCATGCCGCCGGTTTTGACGGTCGCCGGATCGACAGGAATCCACATGACGCAGCATTGCTCGCCTTCGATCTCAAAATAAGGCGCGTCCTGATGAAAGGCCGTGCGCTCGCGAGTCTGCGGCTCCTTGATGAAGATCTGATCACCGAAAAAATTGACCTTCTGAGAGGCCAATAATGCGCCGGCGATCTCAGGCACGGCACCGAGCGTGCAGAAGCGTCGAAATTCGCGGTTGCGGGCCGATATGGCCGTGTCGAGCAGAAAACTTCCTTTCCCATCGATCTTGTCAATGAGCAGCTCTCTTTTGCTCTCTTTCACATGTTCGACGATGGCCGCGATATTATGCTGGCCCCCGCTTATCTCCGAGAGCGTTTCGGCATCGCCGGTTTCCGTAGCTTTGGTGATCGCCGAGAGATCGTAAAAGCATTGGCTTTCCGCAAAAGTTTCCGCCGCATCATCTATGCAGCGACGCAACGTGTTGACGGATTGGAGATCGAGGACGCCGCGGAGCAGCGTCACGCCAGCGACATTATAGGCAGCGATTTCGTCGAGGGTAATCGGCCGGGTCAGCGCGCTCATCAGTGAACTCCCTCATGCAATTCAAAACGGTAGTCCTCACCGGCATTCCGGTCGCTTGCCGCAGTTGGCTGGTCGTAGCGCGTCGCCTCAGAAAGTGGCGCTCCATAGGCGATAAAATCGTCAAGTAGGTCGACGTCCATCTGCCAGCGGATGCCAATACATTCGCCGCCACCCTTGACGTCTGGGCCGCCCCCGAACGGATGCGCCAGGCCTAGCGGTTTTGTGCGCATCGTCATTTCGAGAAATGACGGCAGCGCGGGCAAATCAATGACGCTCTGCAAATGCGTGAGTTTTCGGCCTATGTACCATTCGGTCATTTGAGCGAAGAGTTCCGACTTCATTTGCCGGAGATAGGCCTTGGATTTCTGTTTCGGCGCGAGCATGTATCGCGTCGCTTCGTAGACGCGCGGCGAACGCAGGCTTTCGGCTGTCTCATTGAGGTGCGGAAAATAGTCGGCCATGAGGGAGGCGGTTACCGTAGGTGTAGCCCTGGCCGATGACTCTATAGAACCGTCTTCTGAGATTGAAAGGAAGTAGACTGCATCATCATTATCGTATTGGTCGATTTCGTAATGGTTTTTCGCGGGCAGATTCCACTGCCGGCGCGTAATAAATGTATCATACCTCATTCGGAAGAGCTGATCGAATAATGGCCAGTTCTTTTGCATTTCAGATCCATACAGGATTTTGAACATAGGAACCTCCGCAAGGTGGTTCCATATTCCTGCTTCCCCTTCGGTAACGGTATCCTCAGAAATTGGTATTGACGTATGCAGGCCGACCGCGATTGGCCTTGGCATTTGTGAAAAATGAGCTTAGCGTTCAAATGCTTGCGCATAGGAGCTATGTAATGGCCGATATTTATGGCCAACGCGCACTCGATTTCGTCGAACGGCTGCGAACGTGCGCGACGAGTGAAGCGATCAATGAGGCGCTGATCGAAGAACTTCGCTGGTTCGGTTTCGACTTCGTGACGATCTTCGCCGTTCCGGGGCGTGGCCGAAAGCTTTCAGAGACGATTCCTCTTAACACTCGGCCGTCGGATTACCTGGATCACTATCATCGATACGATTATGTTTCGAAGGATCCGGTCGTAACCGAAATGCGCCGCCGGCTGACGCCGTTTTCGTGGGGCGACGTCCGAGAGCACCGGCTCACAAAGGCCGAACGATATATCCTTGAGGAGGCCAAAGCTTTTGGCGCGCATGAAGGCTTCCTCATTCCGGTCATGACACAGTCGGGACAATTTTCGGTGGTCAGCCCTTGCGGCCTCGAACCGGATCTTTCGCCAAGGGCGCGATCGGCGCTTGAGCTCATCGGCATTTACGGCCAGCAAGCGCTTCAACGCATGATCCCGCAACAACAAACTCCAAAGGATCGCCTCACGCCGCGCGAGCGGGACGTTCTGAGCTGGGTGGCGGTCGGAAAAACGGATGATGAAATCGGCGAGATCCTAAAGATCGCGCACACCACCGTCACGACGCATGTCGAAAATATCAAGCGGAAGATGGACGCGACTCGCCGCACCTATGCCGTCGTGCAGGCCCTTCGGCGCGGCGAGATTGCTCTTTAAGGTCTGCCGACGATATCTGGCACGGACGGTCTATGGCGATCGCCTGAAGGAATGCAATGCCTGCCAAATCCGATCTCGATCCAAATCCGATGGCGATTGGCCGCTCTGCTTTCGAAAGGTCGTTCAATATCACCTTCGTCGAAGAAGAAGACGTAGCCCCCTCCCCCAACTACGATTTCCGGACACGTGTGATCCCCAAATCGCTGCCCTATGGATTCCCAGAACGCCTGCGCTGGAAGGCCGTCGCGGTTGTTGGCAATGGCGAGGTGACGAGCTGCGGCGCCGCCATCGATTGTCATGACGAGATCATCCGCATCTCGGGCACGCGCAATTGGCGGAAAAGCAAGCAGCACGATGGCTTGCGGACGACGCTATGGGCGGGTTATTTGGCTTTTGTCGTCGATCAGCAAGGTGCCAACGAAACCTTCGCGGAGCTGGTCGAACAGGGCGTGCCCCTTTGGAACCTCTCGCCCTTTCATGTCACCTGCGATGCTTTTCTCTGGCTCCGCAACCGATCCGTACCACCGCAGTTGACGATCCTCCCCTCGGCTGCGGTTTTGTTCGATGTTTTTCACCAATATATGTCGGCAAGCGATATGGAGGTGCTGTTCTCCATTCCACTGCCGCGCCGCCAGCTGACGGGCCTTTCACGTTACGAGCGTCTCTTGACTGGCACGCGCTTGGTTTTGGCCCTGGAAGCCTGCGGTGTCGGCGCGATCAGCCTTTATGGCTTCGACCTGTTTAAGGGGGCCGAGGACTCGGTTTGGTTCGGCCACGATCTTGATGTGGATTTGCAGGTCTTGCAGGCAGTCCAGCAGCGTTTTGCGGCGCAAGGAAAGCCTTTCTATTGGGCAGGCCGGTGAGACATGACCAATCCGCCTTGAATGACGGAGTTAGGCGCGAAGCATACGCACGGCTCCAGACCGACGCCGACCCGCCTGCGAAATTCTTGGTTTAATCACCCTTAAAACAATTGGCATCGAGCATCTGACGGCAGAAATCACGAATGAGAGTTTTTCGAAGGTGATTTCAAGCCTAGCTTGAAATCAAAGCAGGCATAAGCCTAAGTACAAAACGGCGGTCTTTTCGCGGTGCCACCGCCTCAAGCAGCGACATGCAGGTTTGGTCCCGTTTTGGCGCGCGGTAATCGTACGATAAAGTTCGTGCCCCTTTCTTCAGTCGAGGTCACTTGGATCGTTCCGCCGTGAGCCTGAACAACTTCTCGAGTGATAAAAAGGCCCAGACCGAGATTCATCGATCCCATATCGGCGCTCTCATCTGGTCTCGCGCAGGACAATGGGTTGAATAACGTTCCAATTTTATCCTGTGGAATCGGCAGACCTTGATTATGGACCATCAACGTTACCGATTCCTCATCATCCGTGACAGCTACTACGATGGGTGTGTCTTTAAATCCGTACTGTATTGCGTTGCCAATTAAGTTAGAAAACACCTGCCCAATCCGAGTTTTATCCCACTCTCCTCTTAGATTTTCAGAAACGGAAAGGACGATGGTGCGGGATGGATGCACTACTCGCACTTCATCTACAATTTGGTGAGCTACAAAACCCATATCCATTAGAACCCTGAAAATTGAAAGCCCTGCACCGAACCGCGCCCGCGTAACGTCGAGAAGATTGTTGATCAACTCGCTCATGCGCTTTGAGCCGTCCAATATGTTCTGTGTGAGCATTTTTTGTCGGTCATTCAGAGTTCCAATGTGAAGCACAAGCTCCGCCGATAACATAATTGCCTGAACGGGACCGCGGAGATCGTGCCCAAGGATACCTGCAAATAGGTCCTTGGAGAAGAAAACTTCATGCGTGTAGTAGCTTACGGACTCAGTCAAAGCCTGATCTATGGACTCATTAAATCTCGTCAAATCGGCGAAGTCTTCATCATCAATAAATAAGGACTTCCTTCTCCAAAGCTTTATCACGCTCGCCCTAAGAGCCCTATATTCAGATGTCATTTGTTCTATGTTAAAGCCGCCCGTCAGCCTCAAAGCGGCATGAGTTTCGGCGGCCGTAGGTGCCGGATTTCTGCTTTTCAGCCCTCGAGATTTTATGGTCTCTTCTTTTGGGGTTTGCGCAGATTTGATGTCGCTTATAATGAACTCAAGGATTTGGTGAATATGGTCCCGCAGAGCAAGTGAAGTCATATTGGTCGAGTTTGGCGTCAGCGTTCGTGCAAAATCCTCCCATTCGCTTACGATAGGACCTACGTTCTCTGAAATGAATACAGAAAGGCGCTTATGACCTTCTTTCGCATGAAATTCGGGTGACTCATCCGCTGCCATTTTGAATCTCTGCGCGTTGTTCTACTGTTAAGTGCAAGTCATGTGCGCGGGTGAAGCCTTGCTCAAAGACGATTCAAGCAAGGCCGCACTCAGCATGAGCGGACGCCGAGTTGCCAGAATGCCAAATCCTCTGCCACCCTTTAATCAAAGTAATTGCGATCAGCGGAAGCACAAGTTCAGGCGGCGAAACGTGAGCGCACGAATCTGACCCCAAAACCGCCGCGTGATGGCGGCCAGTTCCTGGTCATTACCGACCTCTGTCTTCGCCTTGAGACTTCGCCCTCATCCCGCATATGGGGCAATTCCTAACTCACCGGCGTATTTCGGGGGATGCGTCACGCAGGTGTAGATGACGTCGTTGACGTTCGGGCTGGAATTGCCGTTGATGGTATGCTGGGGGCGAAGGTAAGTTATGAAGAGCACGCTAACACGCTTCATTCTTGCGCGGGTGGCTCGGATTCTACTCAGTGAATCGTCTCCCGCCAGCCGCTGGTGCTCTCAACGAGAGAGCACTGAGTAGTTTCCGAACTTGCCGTGGTGGGATCGCTTCCGGCATTCACGCATTGGTTTGGCGACGGGCGGAAAGCCGATCCCTATAGTTCGTCCTGAGATACGCGAGGCAAAGACTGGCTTCGATGCGGCCACTCGCTGAAGCTTCAGTTGGAACCACATTGCTGACTCGTCGGCCTCCTCACGAACCAGCGGGAACGTAATCGTGAAAGAGCCAACCATAGTCAGTTTCTTGGCTAAGAATCTTAGTCTTAGCGGGCCCCACGACGAAATCATGATCGACCTCGCCGGCGTATCGGAAACGATGCTTTGGTCACTGCATAATCGCGCAAGCGAGGCGCGGCGGCATGATGGCGTCCTTATCGATCCCGATAGCGTGCGTATTCACGAAGCAATCGACTACGATTTCAGCCGCCATTTCGGCGATCCCGTCGGCTCTCTTGCCGTCCGCGCAGCCGAAATCGATCGAGTGATACGGCTATGGCTCGTAGACCATCCCGATGGATTCATCGTCTCACTCGGAGAGGGGCTTGAAACGCAGGTGCGGCGCGTCGACAACGGCCGAATGCATTGGCTATCGGTGGACTTGCCCGACGCAATCCGGCTGAGGGAGCGCTTCCTCGCTCCGACCGATCGTTTCCGCCACATTGGTCTGAACGCGCTCGATCCATCATGGATGGATTTGGTCGATCCCTCGTCCGGTTTGTTCATCGTCGCGCAGGGGCTGCTTATGTATCTCGATCCAGAGATGGTGCGGCAGCTCTTGGCACGCGTCGCTGAGCGGTTTCCAAGGGCGGAAATCATATTTGACGTTGTTCCGCGCTGGTTCTCGCGTTTGACGCTGTTAGGGCTGCAACAAACTCCGCACTACCGTCTTCCTCCGATGCCGTGGGGGATCAACCGCGACGAGATCGAGCCAACGTTGCGACGATGGTGCCCGCATGTCACCAGCATCGCTTTTCTCGATTACCGCGTGCCACGAGGCCTGCTTCCGCTTTTTGCTCAACTCATTCGCCATATTCCCGTTGTCAGGCATGAGATTCCGAGCCTCGTGCATGTCATCGTGGCGGAAAGAATTGACTCATCAGCCGCGATTTCAAATCCCATCTCCGGACCAGCGTCCAAGAGCAAAGAGCCGAGTGAAGACTTCAAAGGCCTGACGCCACATAGAAAGCAACCGATGACATCAAGCAACGATAATATATCCGGCACAATAACGACCAACGAGGCCCCGCAAAGCGTCGGGGCGCACGGCGACCTTGCGATAGCTGCCGGTCAAATCATAGCGCGGCGCGTCTCGCTGGGAATGGCGGCGGCGTTCGATCCTTTGGGCGCAGATCATGTCGAGTTTGCACGTATCGTTCCAGAGAAAGTCGAAGCTTTCTCGGCCGCCGGCATGATCATGATCAAACAATCGAACCAAGCTCGCCGGCAAATCACGCGCTTTGCATCGGACGAGGTGATGACAACGGCTCGCGCGACGATTTCGATGGCGGGCTGTACCAGCCCAATGGCCCTAGCGGCGGAGCAAGGTCGGTTCGCGCTAGCATGGTTTGATCGTGCAGTTTCGAGCTACATCGCGATCGGAATGCTGGCGCTAAGCACTCCCGCCGCTGCGATGGCGCCTATTCGGGAAACGGTCGCGGCCAATGCCGAACGGCTGGGT
Organism: Hyphomicrobiales bacterium; assembly: GCA_015655535.1. Taxonomy (GTDB): domain Bacteria; phylum Pseudomonadota; class Alphaproteobacteria; order Rhizobiales; family Beijerinckiaceae; genus Methyloferula. The sequence continues at coordinate 10,140 of JAATEW010000204.1, forward strand.
CTGTAGCATCCCTATCGTGCCGGTAGTTGAAAATTCTTGAAGGTCTTCGCCGAATGTCCGTCCTGCTAGTGCTTAGGAAGCCATGCTCGCAATTTGTGTTATTTCTTTTGCAATGTCTTCAGGTGAAAGAACGAAATCGATGCATCCGCTTGCGATGGCGCTCTTGGGCATATCTGGCTCCTGGGCGGTCTCGGGCTTCTGCGCGATCGTAATGCCGCCCTCTTCTTGTATCGCACATAGCGCTGCTGCTCCATCACCATCGTAACCAGAGACGATGACCGCGATCAGTTTTCCTTTCCAATGCCGGGTGAGGGACTTCAGAAAAACCGTGATGACGTCTGGCCACCCTCGCGGCTTTGATATCGGTTCCAAACGGAACTCCCCGTCACGAACATGTAAATCTCGTTGCGACGGGATGATGAAGACAACGTTCGGACGAATGACCAATCTTTCCGTAATCAGTTCAACCGGCATCTCGGTGCAGCGCGGAAGGATCTCGTGCAGCAAAGTGGCCACCGATCTCAGGTGGTTCACGATGACTATAGCAACGCCCATGTCAGACGGAAGATGGCGTAGTAGCCGAATATAGGAATCGAGACCGCCGGCAGAGCCGCCGACACAAACGACAGGGAAATCTTTGGTAATGTCTTTATCTTTCATTGGTGGTTTCTCCGTTGCGTCTAGCAAAGCGATTCCCCCGCAAGGGTGTGAGAGGCAGAATGGTGTGAATCATTTCTCCTTCGCCAAACGGTGGGCACCATGCCAGCCGCCAAATGCGGCGATCAGCGAACCGGTTTGTTGATTTAACGCGCGCCTTCGACACTCGGTCAGCCAAAGCGCTCAATATTTTGCCATCTGCACAAAACGTCTTCAAATGGCCCGGCTTTATAGCCGGAACGCGATCAATATTGACCATGCTTCTCGCGTCACAACCGCTATTGTTCCGCTAGCCAGCAGACGCTTATGAAGATCGCGCCCAAACCTCCAGGTGCTTAAATTTAAACGCTTCGAAGGTTTGAGAATGGCGAAAAAGCCCACAGACACGTTTGATCTACGTCGCTTGCCGAACGCAGACGGCATGACAACGGACATCATATTTCGAAAGGGTCAAACGGTCTTTGCGCAGGGAGAGCCTGCGGAAGCGCTCTATTACCTTCGAAAAGGCCAGGTAAAGGTCACGGTCATCTCTGAACTTGGGAAGGAAGCTGTAATTGCCATCCTTGGTCATGGCAGTTTCTTTGGCGAGGGGTGTCTCACCGGACAGCAGGTGCGCATGGCATCCGCCACGGCAATGACCGACTGCGTCGCGATTCGCCTAGAGAAAGCCGCGGTTATTCGCATGATGCGTGAAGACGCATTATTTTCGGAACAGTTCACCGCATATTTGTTGGCACGCAACGCTCGCGTGGAGGCGGACCTTGTCGATCAATTATTCAATTCCAGTGAAAAGCGCTTGGCGCGGATTCTTTTAATCCTTGCAAATTTTGGCAAGGAGGGAAAACCGGAACCGATCATACCTTTAATCAGTCAAGAGACGCTCGCTGAGATGATCGGAACCACGCGATCCCGTGTAAGTTTTTTCATGAACAAATTTCGTCAGCTAGGCTTCATCGATTACAATGGACATATCGAAGTCCACAGCTCTTTGTTGAACGTTGTCCTTCTCGATGATCCCACAAAGAAACGCGATGACTGATTTGACCGGCATGCACCCGGCCAACTCCTAGACAGGTGCATCCGCGCCGGCGAAGACTGAATACCGTTCGGACCGCAACGGCGACTGGCGAACGCCTGTTTAGACGGGAAATTGCTCAGAGCATGATCAGCCCGCTTCTGGCCAAATTCCGTATTGTCATTTGGCGATCACGAAGCCGCTGCATAAAGTCTTGAGCAAATGACTGCCGAGACGAGGATCACGAAACCGAAAATGGCGATATGCCGCCAAACATAGCGCTCGCTGAGCGGTAAGGCCTTCCATTCCGCGTACTCGTCCCGATCGCGTATATCTCGTTTATTCCACGCCATATGACGCTCCTCCCAGAAGCAAGGGCAACCTCGGGGAGCAACGAAGGTTTCTCGCTTGCAGGAGCTTTCACGTCAACAGCCAGCACAGGTCTCTCAGTCGTCACAGCCGTGCCAGTTTTGGGGGCGATAATCGTCTTCGCGCTCATAGCGCCATAGAGTCGAAACAATTCGCCGTGTTCGCGGCCTCAACCCAGATCACATGTAAAAAATCGCCATCCTGCACATCTTTTTCGGTCGTATCGACGACAGCGAAAAAGCCCCGCGGGCCGAGGCCAGCGGGGCGTCGTGAATGATTGATGCTATCTCTGGCTCGGCGCGCCCGGCGCGGGCGCGGGTTTCATCTGGCTATTCGTCGGGCCCGAGCCATCTGTTCCCGGCTGATAGGGTTGACCGCCAAGATTGCCCGCGCTGTTGCTACGGCCGGTCGTCATGTCGGATTGGCCTTCCGGCGCGCCGCCGAGACGATCTTCTGCGCCGAGGGGCTGATTGGGATGGGCGCTCGGACCTTGCGCCAAGGCCGATGATGCAATTCCCAGCGACACCACGGTCGCGACGAGGATCGAATTTCCGAAACGCATGCATGCCTCCTTTCGTTCGGAGTTCTGGGAATGTGCAGCGAAGGCAAGCGTTCCATGTGGTCGAAATGAACAGCCCGTCGGCGCACACTGCCGGCGGGGCCCGGTGATCGGGGAGATAACGGTGGTAAAACGCGGACCTGAAGCTTACGGTTCCGCTTGGCATCTACGTAAAAAATGCCCGGCTGGCTTCGGCCGGCGGGGCAATAAGGTGCCAGCCGCCATTATCGCTGGCTAGGTTGCCCCTGGCGCGGGAGCCGCCTTCATACGGCCGTTATTGCCGGCCCCTTCGGTGCCAGACTGATAAGCTTCGCCACCGACATTGCGGCGTTTCTTTTTTGCCGGGCCGCCTTCAGGCGGGGCGCTCTGCGGCGCGGAGACCGCAGGAGATTCCGTCGTTGTCCCTGCAACCTTGTGCCAGAGCGAAAGAAGTCGTTCCTATCGTGCTTCGTTGGAGCCCGGCGTGTTCGGCGCCGGGCCCGAAGTTCGACTACAAGCTGCAGTGGTTCGAGCGGCTGGCATCTTATGCCTCTGAAGTGTTCGGAACCGGCGCGCCAGTGGTGCTCGCCGGCGACTTCAGCGCGCGCGATGCCAAACAGAAACGCCCGGCGCGGCGTAAAGCTAAAATGTGAATAGGCTTGGGCGTGCCGGTGCTGGCAAGCTCCTCGATGGCTAGGAACGAAAATCCTTAATGAGGGGTTTGGAAACTTCGCTGATAGGTGGCGTGATTTCGAGCGGTACGCTGCCTGACAAACCCCTCCAATATCCATTTTTGCAGATATCGCTCAAGATATAGCCGAGATGTGTCTCGTCTAAGGCAGTTACCGTCATCAGCGGCAGGCCCTCGGGCTTCACTTTATAGGTTTCCAGCGTCGCCATTTTCGTTCTCCATGGTCGTTGTCGAGACAAAGACAACGCATGGACGAATGTGTGGTTGCATCAGCAACGCTATTGAGATGCACGGATTCGTGCATTTCATCGGTTATTGGCTGCATTTTTTGGCGCAAATTTTGGGGCCGCGATTGAACATTGCGCTGAGGCTTATCCCCTCCCCCCTTCACAACTCGCAGTTCCAGCATCCCGGCCGGCAGATCCGGTGGCCGCGGGCTTTCAAGATCAATGAAATAGGCGCCGCAGATCTGGTTGTTCCAGCGCTTCTGGCGCTCCCACAGGCGGCATTCGCCGACCAGGAACTGCAACAGCTCGCCCAACCTGATATTGGCGCCGTAACGCTCCGCCAGGCTTGCCAACCGGTATTGGCCGCCCGACGCCAAACCGATTATCGTCTATCGGCTTCTGCTTTTCGAAGCATTTCCTTGATCTTCGCGCTCTGTTCAGGATTGAGTGGCTCCGCCTGTACGGGCGCCGGTCGACGAGCGGCCATCTTGGCTGCATCAGGTGAGCACTCCATTACGAACGATATGCCTAGCTTTGTCATCTCGAAATAGCCAAAGTCTAATTTACTAGGCTGGCCAAATTTGGTGACTAGCTCCACATCCAGTTCGAGCCGCCGAATGTCTATCAAGCGCTCGTGTTGCAGAATTTCCAATGACGTGTACCTCGGTCCGTTTGGCTTATAATCGGTGTAGAACCAGACTGAGCTGCCGTCGTGTCTTAAAACTGATGCGTGGATATGGCCGCCGTAGTTTAATGCGGTGGCACCAATAAACGCGTCGTAGGCCTCTTTCTCTTTGCCGGGTGGGAGCACTTTCAGGTTATGGCTTTGCGCAATAATTAGCTGCTTATTCCGGTCCACATGATTGTTAGGATAAGCCGTCTCTGGAAAACCCTTGTATGCGAAACATATCTCTTCGAGGATCTTCAATTCGTCCGCGCTCAATCGGCTGAGAATATCGACAAACGTTAGGTGCTTGGCCTGATAGTTCTTCGATGCTGATAGCAACAGCGCCGCCCACCGATCTTGCATGGTTTCATCTTCCGGTTCCTCTGTAGAAGCCTTCTCCAGGAACGGAACTATCAGCTTTGTCGGGATTGGATTGAGCGGGAGATTTTCGACTTCTGCTATATTTCTCGCCTTTTGTGCGATCTGGATCGCAACGTCCATCCGTTGCAGCCGTATCCTATCAGCCTTTAGTCCACGATTTTCCGTGAACGGACGAATAATATCTGTAAGAGCTGAAACCAATCCCCCTGACACTTCACTCGGAATTTCGGTGGAGATATCGAAGCTGGCTTTGGCGCTTAGGCCAACGTCAACAGAGACTGGCGGTTTTTCCCCCTTCTTTTCCTCGACGTTCTTGCTGTCCTTCGTCATCGTCCTCGATCCCATTGCATCCGTGCTGTGACACCAACCCGGTCATGCAGCGCTCCTACTCATATCCCATCAAAGCATCTTCGGCCGGCACCTCGCCGACCTTCTCAAGAACTTCCGCCGGTTCAAACTCGCCTGTCTTAGGATCGCCCGCGCGTGAGAAGGCGATTGCGCCGGCATGCGTTGCGGCCATGCTCTGCGCACGACGGATCGCGGCGGTTGGCGTCTGACATTCTTGTGCTTCACCTGGCACAAACTCGCCTTCGTCGTTTCGAATAAATGGCAGCGCGACGTAATAGGTTACTTCGGCCATGGCTCCTCTCCAGCCTCGATACGTTTCCATTTCTCGGCATGCGCGCGCGTTGCATCATCGCCGCGGCCGCCGCGCGGCCAGAAATAGCCCGTCTCGCCGGTGAGCACCGCCGCGACGCCATGGAGCGCATCGACGAGGGGATTACTCGCGACCGCGAGCGGGCTGCGGATATTCACCTCGCGTGAGGCGGCGATCGTCGCATCAAGACGGACGCGCAAGGCCCGCAGAAGCTTTGCCGGATCGCGCGGCATTTGAGTAGACGTATAGCCTCTGGGCTTCGACATGGGACGCTCTCATCCGCTCGGAACGATGAGAACATAAATGGAACAAAAGCCAGAGTCAAAACGCGAAAACAATATTCTGCCCAGATCTGGAGTCAGGGTCTGCATTGCAGCAGAGGACCAAAATGCGACAGCTCGTATCGGAAGCTTGGCTAAGAGACGAAATCTCAGCCGTCATCGGCGCCAACGTGGCAGCAAGCGGTGCCTTTTGGGCCCGGCCAATTAGGTGCCGACGAAATGGCGACGGACCGAATTGGC
>JAATEW010000117.1 GCA_015655535.1 Hyphomicrobiales bacterium
GAATAGGTGACAGGTGCTTCGGCATCCCAGTCCTGCCAGAAATCAGCGCGTATATAGGGCTGCCAGACTTGGCCACTGCCGGGGAGGATCGTCCATTGGCCGCGAAGTCCGACTCTTCCGCTTGTCCCGTAAGTCGTACCGAGCGCGACATTCCCGAGCCCATCAAAGGCCTGATCGAAATGCACACTCTGCCATAAGATTTGCGCCTGCGGTTCCAGCACGAAGTTTGGGCCGAAATAAAACGGCAAATGGATCGGATAGCCGCCTTCGAGCGACGTGATGATCCCAAACCCGGTCGTGTCGAGCCCGGCATTGACGGTCATGGCCGTGCCGTCATAGCGCGTCCCTTGCACGACGCCGTCAAGATACCAGCCGCCCGGACCTGTATGGGTCCAATAGGCGCCTCCCGACCAGGCATTGAGATTGAGCGCCCCGGTGTGTTGCAGGATATACCCTGTGGCTTGGGCATTCGTCACCAGGCCGCTCGCATCAACGTCAGCATTGGCGTAGGCGACATAGAATCCGCCGGCATCACTATGACCGGGGATGAACGAACCGCCCCAAAGATCGATGCCTGTCTGAAAGCCCATGAAATTACCGGAGGCTCGCGGATCGGCATAGGCATGGTATCGATTGTCGATCGATTCCCCAAAGGTGCGTGCCCATGCCGATGGCTTCCACGCAAGGGCGCAATCGGCGGGAGCCTCGACGATCCCCGGGGAGGTTCCATTGCTACCGCGCGCGATCCTCCGCTGCTCGTTCGTAGCGCAGGCCTGTGTGGCGGACGATGTGTTCCCGGTGCGCTCGTCGAGCGTGCCAAGTGTCAGGGTACCCAATTGCCGAGCAATGGGTTGCACGACGCCATAGGTCGCAATTTCCGGCCCGATGATCGGGTAAATGCCGGGCGGCAGTGGACCGCCCTCTGGCGGATGATCTTCCGGCAAGGTGCCCGGCGGCGTTTCCGGCTCCGGGTTCGGGCCGGGGACAATAAATTCATTCCGCAGGAACCAGTCCTGCGGGTCGCTACCGTTTACCCCTCCGCGGAGCAAATCGTAAGTATAGAAGCCCGCGCGCACCTCTCTGTCCAGATGGAATGCGTCAGGCGCGGTGCCGGCGCCATTCACTGCCTGGACAACCAGGATGCCGTTGGAGAGCGTCTCCGCACCGGGGCCGCCCACATTGTTGATACGCAAGGTGGTCGATCCCGTGGCGGTGCCTGTATTGATGACGAGGCGATCCGACGGCGAACCGTCCGTTCCGAGAAACGTATTGAAACCGATGATGCCCCCGGCGCCGATATAATTGCCGGCGACAGTCAGTGCCGTGCCGGGCCCTGCTCCATTCGTCAGAATCGTTCCAGCATTGGTGACACCAGCGACAGTCTGATCGAAGCCCGCCAAGTTGAGGGTTCCGCCAGCTTCTATCACATGCACGGAATTCGGGCTGAAGACGTTCGCCGCACCTGCGGCGAGCGTGCCGGCTCGCACGTCGGTCACGCCGGAATAGATATTGGCACCCGTCAGCACGGTCGTGCCGGAGCCGATCTGCTGCACCCCGCCCGTGCCGCTGATGACCTTGGCGAATGCGAAAATATCTGAACGGTCGAAGGCTACCGTACCATTGTTGGTGATGTTGGCATTGATGTTGCCGGATGTACCGCCATTGCCGAGTTGCAGGATGCCGGCCGCATCCACCATCATAGTGCCGTTGAAGTTAGGATTGTTTGCGGCGAGAATCAGCGTGCCTTGATTGACGTCGACGGCAAGCGGTCCACCTGTGTTGACCAAATTGCCGAGCAGCGTCCATGTACTGTTGCCTGTTTTTGTCAGAAACGAGAAATTGCTGATGGTGCCGGGGAGCTGATCGGTGCCGTCACCTGTCAGGATCATGGTGTTGGTGCCGCCGCCGCCGTCAATCGATCCGGTAATCGTTGAGCCGGTAAAAAGAGTCATTTGGTCGTCGCCGCCGACAAATTGAATATTGCCATCGACCAGACCGCTGCTTTCGTTGATGAAATGGACGGCTCCTCCGGTGCCGTTCGCAGTCGCGCCGATCACGCTGGTTAAACTGCCGTCCGGGTTGCGTAGGGTCGTTCTGATCGTGCCGAAATTGTCGATGGTGTTAAATTGCGCAGCCGAGACCGTTGTGTCCTGAAACCAGATGGCTGGCCCTTGTCCGTTTTGTATCAGCCCGCGATTTATGATGGTGTTATTGGTGCCGAGCGGATTGACCGCTTCCGTTCTGGTCGTTGAGCCATTTTGTATAACTTGCGCGTTGCTCTCGATCACAAGCGTGGTGTTGTTGTTGAATTCGATCGTATTGAAACCGGCGCCCGTATGTCCGCCTCCCGATGCCCCGGTATTCACAACCAGAGTCGCGGGGGCCGTCGCCGCTGCGCCAGGATTTCCAACCTGGATCGTGGCATTGTCATTGAGGAAGATCGCATAGGAGCCGCCTCCGTTCACGGTGGCGCCGTTGTTCACATTGACCGTGACGTTGTTCGCTCCTGGATCGGATCCGACGGTGCCGTTGAAAGTGCCGTTACAGTTGACGGTCGATCCAGTTGCCACGCCGGCCCCGTTAGGCATGCAATCGGCAATGGCAGTTTGCGAATAAAAGAAAATACCGCCCAAAGCAGAGAGAAAGATTGCCCTCAAAAATTGCAGCTTTGCACCACGCACGTCAGTTTCCTTCGCGTGAAGTAAGACTTCTGCTCGGGCGAGGTACGACGCTTTGACGCTTTCCACTGGCGATAGGAACGTCTGAATCAGTTCAGATCAACGGCCTTAACAAAAAGTAAATTCGATGCAAACCGCAATCGGCAATGCTGCACCAAAGCATAAAAAATCATATGAGATGACATAATCACCACAAACTATTGTAAAGCTCGTGCTTGGCACGCCTGAAGAAGCTTTATCTCGTGGTAACTACTTAAGAATTCTAATGTATGAAAGCGACCACCAGTATAAGGCGCCCAATGGGCGCTTTAATTACGTGAAACATTGTTGGTCCACGAGGACCTCATGCCCAGTTCACAAAAAGCCCTCCGGCTTCGCAGCAGGAGGGCTTTCGATTTGTTTGCCTGGGTGGGCAGTGCCAGCCGCGGCTTAAAGGAAGGTGCGCTTCGTCGACTGCAGCTTGAAGCCGTCGTTTTCGAGTACCAGATCCTTGCCCTCGCCCTCTTCCTCCGCCGGCTCGTCGCTCTGCAAGACCAGATTGACGTTCAAGAGGCACACATCGTCCTCATCGACGATGCAGGGGATCTGCACCAGCCGCGCGCCTTCGCAAGGGCCCGACGTGCAGACGCCCGTCTCGACGTCGAATTGCGCGCCATGCTTGCCGCACTGAAGAACCTTCAGATAATTCGGCTCGAAGAAATTGTTCTTCTCCCAGTCGAGGCGTTGCCCGGAATGCGGGCAGGCGTTCTCATAGGCGAAATATTGCTTGCCAAAGCGGCAGATGAACACGTCCCACGGACGCGTCTTGCCGTCGGTCCACATCCGCAGCAGCGGGAGGCTTTTGCCCATGCGGTCGCGAATGTCGCGGCGGTCGCAGATCGCAAAGAGTTCGCCTGTCGGCGGGGCCGGTTGGGCCTCCTCTGGGATCGGTGTGGGTTCGATCTTCGCGACGGGCCTCGCGCGCATGGCGAAAACGCCATGGGCGTTTTCCTTGCGATAGGCCGTATGCGCGCCTTGGCAGCCGCCGACCGGAAAGTTTTCCGGATCGGTAGGATCGGCGCCTTCTATGCGATAGGGCGCGCGATTGGCCGAGGGCACTTCCGTTTTCGCGCGAAAAGGCGAGGGGCTGTAAGGCAGCAATTCCTTTTTGTCGGGAGATTCTTGGTCCGGCATCTTAATCCCTCGTTCAACAAATCGCGGCGCCGCGCGGCCGAATTGGCGAAGCTCGCCGTCGTTTTCGAGTGTTTTCCACGCCAGATCGTGACGATCAGGCACGAAAATCCTCTGGGTCAGCCTGGATTTGCGATCTGGCCCTGCCGATTGCAAGAAGCCCAACCGCAGCTTTAGCCCGAAAAACGAGGCCCATTGCCTATAGCAATAGCAATGCCAGGATAATCTTCAAGATTTTTCATCGTTCGGCAAAGTAAACGCGCGCCGGCTTATCCTCACGCCAAAGCCGATTGACCCTTCCCTGTGTCCGTCTTCGCCGCCTCGGCTGCCAAAAATTGCGCCTTGGCCAGCGCGGCAAAGGCGCCGCCCTTGGCGACCAATTCGTCAAAGCCGCCGGCCTCGATGATTTTGCCTTGCTCGAAGACGAAAATGCGGTTCGCGTGGCGGATGGTCGCCAGCCGATGCGCGATGATGAAGGTCGTGCGGCCCTGCGTCGCCGTTTCCAGCGCGGCTTGCAATTGCCGCTCGGTCGTGGCGTCGAGCGCCGAGGTCGCCTCGTCGAAAATCATGATCGGCGGGTCCTTCAAAAGCGCCCGCGCGATCGAGAGCCTTTGGCGCTCGCCGCCGGACAATGAGCGGCCGCGCTCGCCGACCGGGGTCGCAAGCCCGTCGCTCTGATGAGTCACGAAATCGGCGGCTTGGGCGCGCACTAAGGCGCGGCTTATCTCTTCGGACGTGGCGTCGGGATCGCCGATCCGCAGATTTTCCTCGATCGAGCGGGCAAAGAGCATGGCCTCCTGAAAGACCACGCCGATATTGCGGCGCAGCCCAACGAGGCTCATGTCGCGAATATCCTCGCCATCGATCAATATGCGGCCCTGCTGCGGGTCATAGACCCGGTGCAGCAGATTGAGCGTCGTCGATTTGCCCGAGCCCGTCGCCCCGACGAGCGCGATGGTCTCGCCCGGCGCGACGCTGAAACTGACATCGCTGATGGCAGGCCGCCGCGTATCATAGGAAAAGCTCACATGGTCGAAGGTGACGGCGCCCTTGAGGCGGCCGGGGTCCCTGGCATTGGGGCTGTCCGCGACGCGCGGCACCGTATCCATCACGTCGAAAAATTCCTGCAGCTTCGGCGCTTGCAGGAAGAGCGAGTTGAAGAAGGCGACCAATTGTTCGAGCCGCGCGATCAGCATGGTCGCGAAGCTCATGAAGGCGACGATCTCGCCTATGCTCGCCAGCCCATGCAGATAGAGCCAGATGCCGAGCAGGAAAATGCCGAGCAGGGTCAAGGTCGCCGACGCCTTGGCGCCGACGGCGGCGAGCGCCCACCAGGTCAGGACCGGCAATTGCGCGGAGAGAACGGAATTGATGATGTCGCGCATCGCGCGCACTTCATCGTCGACGCGGGTAAAGCTCTGGATGACCGGCACATTGCCGAGCGCGTCCGAGGCGCGTTCGGCAAAGGTGCTATGGCGCTGCTCCACCGATCTTTGCAGCGTCTCGGTCTTGCGCAGGACGAAGGCGGTCAGAAAGCCGAAGAGCAGGACGAGCACGATCAGCATCGACGCGAGCCGCCAGTTCACCACGAGCGAGACGGGCAGCAAGATCGCCAAGGCCGCGAGCGAAGCGCAATTTTCGCGGAAGAACGAGAGCCAGATCCCGAACATGCCGGCGGCGCCTTCGAGCATGACCTTTAAAAGCCGCCCCGAATGCACCGACGAATGGAAGCTCAGCGGTAGATGCAAGACATGCTCGAAATAAAGCGCCATCACTGCCATGCGGCGGCGATGCGCGAGCCTATCCGCATGAAGCGCGATCAAAACGGCGGCCGCGATGGAAAATAACGCGAAGCCGACCCAGGCGCCGAGCAAAGGCGTCAGCTCCGCCAGGGTCGGAACGCGGGCCGCCGCCGCGGCGCTGCTGAGCCGGTCGATGATGCGACCGAAAAGCACGGGCTCGGCGAATTGCGCCGTCGCCAAAAACAGATTGGAAACGGCGAGGATGATGGCAAGCCGCGCTTCAGGCTTCAAAAGTCCGATGACGCGCAGATAAAGTTTCGAAAGAGACATCGGAGGAGACATTTGGCGGCTTCGCTTCGCTGACTGATCATGGTGTGCAAGAAGCTGCTTGCCGGCGAAAGGCGATTTTTTCATTTCTTGAGCAAATCCGTGCTTCATGGTGAAGCAGGCGCAAC
>JAATEW010000147.1 GCA_015655535.1 Hyphomicrobiales bacterium
ACGCGCGATGATCAAAGGATAGATCATGAAGATCGCGACCACGGCGACATGCTGAATGGCACTGATGACGGTGACGGCGATCGGCGGCTTTTCGTCGGCCCCATAGACGAGGCTCGCAGGCTTCTTCATGTCACGGCGACCCGAGGTGACACCGCGCGTCGGCACGGCACTGGAAAAGGCCGTTACTTGAACATGAAGCCAGCCTGCTGAACAGAGGCACTCAAGGGTTTTTCACCCCTCGGATTCCTTCTTGAGCAGGGCGCGCTTGCGCTCGACGCCCCAGCGATAGCCGGACAAGGCTCCATCGTTTCTCACGACGCGATGGCAGGGGATTGCAAGGGCGATTTTGTTCGCGGCGCATGCGCCCGCCACGGCCCGCACGGATTTCGGCGCGCCTATGCGCTCCGCGATTTCCGTGTAGCTCACCGTCGTGCCGAGCGGGATTTCACGCAAGGCTTGCCAGACCCGCTGCTGGAAGGCTGTGCCCTGAACGTCGAGCGGCAGATCGAGACCCCGCGCAGGCGCCTCGACGAAGCCGACCACTTTGGCGATCAGAGATTCGAAGCCCGCATCGCCGCCGATAAGATGGGCTTTGGGAAACCGGTCCTGCAGCTCGCGCACGAGGGCTTCCGGATCCTCGCCGAGGAAAATCGCGCAGACGCCTTTCTCGCTGCAGGCGACGAGGATCGCACCAAGCGAAGATTGGCCGATGGCGAATGTGATTGTCGTGCCGGCGCCGCCCGCGCGAAAAGCCGAAGGCGTCATGCCCAAAACCTCATTCGATTTCTCATAGAAACGGCTGCCGGAATTGAAGCCCGCAGCATAGATCGCTTCGGTCACCGTGCCTTGGCCGCTCGCCAATTGATCGCGAGCGCGCGCGGTTCGATGCGCCGCCACATAGGCTTTCGGCGTAACGCCAGTGGCCTTTTTGAACAGGCGATGGAAATGAAAAGCGCTCATGCCCGCCGCCTCGGCAAGCGAGTCGAGGCTTGGCGCCTCTTCGGCATTCTCGATCAGCCGGCAAGCCTCGGCGATGGCGGCGGCCTGCCGGACGGCGGAGGATGCCTCATTCGGGCGGCAGCGAAGGCAAGCGCGAAAGCCGGCCTGCTCGGCCTCTTCGCATGTGGCGTAAAAGCTGACGTTCTCCGGCTTCGCCAATTTCGACGGGCAAGCGGGGCGACAATAAATGCCGGTCGTGGCGACGGCATAGACGAAGGCGCCGTCGAAGGAGACATCGCGATTGACAAGCGCCGTCCAGCGCGGGTCGCACTCGGCCGCTGTTTTATGGAAGGGTGTGCAGGTGGGCTGTTTTGCCATGGCAAGGCTCATTGCTATCTCTCGTTTTCAATTGATCCTAACACGAGAGATAGCGAGAGAGGATGAGCCGCGCACTCCGGCTCTTGCTTTCAAATTCGCGATAATCGTCAACAGCCGTATCGGACGCGGATTGATATGCAACGCCGGATTATTGGCACAATTTTTCAACCGTTATGGCCGTGACAAGCACTGCGATGACGCTGGTGAGGGATTCGCTTTGCAGACGAGGCCTCTCGCACAATCCAAAGCAAAAAGGCGGCCTCATCGCTGAGACCGCCCTCTTTGATTTCCTATGGTGCCAGACTTAGTTCGGCACCTTCACCGGCTCGTTCGAAGGTGCGGGCGTCGGCGTTGTATTGGACGCCTTGTTGACCACGCCGCGCAGCAGATCCTCGGCCGCGATGAGCTGCTTGTCGTTCTTCGGGTCCGGCGGCACATAGGCCTGCGAGCCATGCTCTTCTTCGTCGCCGTTCTTGAGGTGACCCTTGAGCGAGGCCTCGCCCTTCGTGTCGTCCTTGCCCTTCAGATCGTCCGGCACATCTTCCAGGATCTGCATATCGGGATCGATGCCCTTCGCCTGGATCGACCGGCCGGACGGCGTGTAATAGCGCGCCGTCGTCAGCCGCACCGCGCCATTGTTCTGGCCGAGCGGAATGATGGTCTGCACCGAGCCCTTGCCGAAGCTCCGCGTGCCGATGATCGTCGCGCGCTTATGATCCTGCAAGGC
>JAATEW010000059.1 GCA_015655535.1 Hyphomicrobiales bacterium
ACGAATTTGGGCAGATGCTTGCCGAGCTGCTTGGCGGCTTCGCGCACGGTGCGATAGGCGCCGCCCGAGACGAGGCGTGCGAGATAGGCAGATAGCGCCCCGGCCGGCGGCGCGATCGACATTTCATTGTCGTTCAGGATCACGATGAGCCGCGAATGCATGGCGCCGGCGTTGTTCATCGCCTCATAAGCCATGCCGGCCGACATCGAGCCGTCGCCGATGACCGCGACGACATTGGACTTCTTTTCGGACAGCGTATTGGCGACGGCCATGCCGAGACCGGCCGAAATCGAGGTCGAGGAATGCGCCGCGCCGAAAGGATCATATTCGCTTTCGGCCCGCTTGGTGAAGCCGGAGAGGCCGCCGCCTTTGCGCAAGGTGCGGATGCGGTCGCGGCGTCCGGTCAGGATCTTGTGCGGATAGGTCTGGTGGCCGACGTCCCAGATCAATCGGTCGCGCGGTGTGTCGAAGACATAGTGGAGCGCGACAGTCAGCTCAACGACGCCAAGGCCGGCGCCAAGGTGCCCGCCGGTGACGGACACGACATCGACGGTTTCGGTTCGCAGCTCGGCCGCAACTTGGGCAAGGTCCGATTCAGGCAGCAGCCGCAGATCGGCCGGCGTCAGGATCGTATCGAGAAGCGGGGTCTTCGAGTTCGAGGATGTCGTCACGTGAGCCTCTCCCAGGCGGTCCGGATCTTCGTCTTTGCAGCAGCGGGACGTGATCTGGTCGCGTTTGATTTAAACTTGACGGCAAGTGACAATAAAGTCCGGCCTATGGTCCAAACTTCGGTCAATATCTAAGAAATTCGCAGGGGGCAAACTTTCCACCTGCCAAAACGTCTCGAAATGGCCTCGGAAGGACCGTCAGTGCCCTGAAATTAGGATCACTACCGCTGTCTGACCGCAAGAGAACCACGTTCTTTTACCCGCACCTGTGCCTTTAAGCACACAGTCCGGCGCCCTAAATGACAAGCGACCAGGCGATTTTCGCCGTTATTCTTAACCGTTCGGCGGTCTATACGTCCCAAATCCAAGGAACTATCTTCCGGCTGAGCTATTATAGCAAAGCTTGCTGGCCGGCATTGCCTCCTCTCCGAGGACTTCTTCATGACCTATTCGCTCGATCCCATTCCGTTCCCGCATGATCCTGTCGCGCTCAAACGGCTGCGTCACCGCTGGGGCTGGATCGTGTTTTTCGGCGCGGTGGTCGCGTTTTTCGGGCTCGCGGCTCTGGTTCTCACCGTGTCTGCGACGATCGCTTCGGTCTTCATGATCGCGATTTTTATGATCGTTGCCGGCGGCGGCGAGATCGCCATGGGCATCTCGTCGCGCGATTGGGGGCATTTCTTCCTTTGGATCATCGCCGGGCTTTTCTACATCGTGGCCGGAGCCTTCGCTTTGGCGCAACCCTTTGTGGCCGCCGCCGTTTTCACCCTGGCGCTCGGCATCGCCATGCTGGCGACAGGGCTGCTGCGCATCTATTTCGGCTTGAGGCTCGCGAAAGGCCTGCGCGGCCTCGTGATTCTTGCCGGTGTCGTTACGTTCGTCGTCGGTGTTTTGATCGTCGCGAGCTGGCCGTTGAACAGCCTTTTCATTTTGGGGATTTTGCTCGGGCTCGATCTCTTGTTCTGGGGCGTTGGATGGATGGTCTTCGGCCTGCGGCTGCGGACAGCGACGGCGTGAGACGCCGTATCCACGTTCGGCGATGATGGCCTCCTGAGGTGATAGAATGAGTCAATGGGTTTATTCGTTCGGCGGCGGCAAGGCCGAAGGCGCGAGCGGCATGCGCGATTTGCTTGGCGGCAAGGGCGCCAATCTGGCCGAAATGGCCAATCTCGGCCTGCCGGTTCCGCCAGGCTTCACGATCACCACCGAAGTCTGCACGTTCTTCTACGACCATGAAAAAACCTATCCGCCGGAACTCGCTGCGGCGGTAGAAGCCGCGTTAACGGAGGTCGGGCGTCTGACCGGGCGCGCCTTCGGCGATGAGCAGAATCCGCTTCTGGTCTCGGTGCGCTCGGGCGCCAGAGCCTCCATGCCTGGCATGATGGACACGGTTCTCAATCTGGGTCTCAACGATGTGACCGTGCTGGCACTCGCCAAAAGCGCCGGCGACGAGCGCTTTGCCTATGATTCCTATCGCCGCTTCATCCAGATGTATTCGAATGTCGTGCTCGGCATAGAGCATCATCATTTCGAGGATATTCTGGAGCATTACAAAGAAACCAAAGGTTTCATCCTCGATACCGATCTCGCCGCCGAAGATTGGAAGAAGATCATCGTGGATTATAAGGCGAAGGTCGAACAGACGCTGGGCAAGCCTTTTCCGCAGGATCCGAAAGAGCAGCTTTGGGGCGCGATCGGCGCCGTCTTCGGTTCCTGGATGAACGCGCGCGCGATCAGCTACCGTCGTCTGCACGATATTCCGGCGAGCTGGGGCACGGCCGTCAATGTGCAGGCCATGGTCTTCGGCAATATGGGCGAAACCTCGGCGACGGGTGTCGCCTTTACCCGCAGTCCCTCGACCGGCGCCAAGGAACTCTACGGCGAATTTCTCATCAATGCGCAAGGCGAAGATGTGGTCGCGGGCATCCGTACGCCGCAAAACATCACCGAGGCCGCGAGAATCAATGCTGCCTCCGACAAGCCTTCGATGGAAGTCCTGCTGCCGGAGGTTTTCGCCGAATTCATGAAGACCACGGAACTGCTTGAAAAGCATTATCGCGACATGCAGGACATGGAATTCACGGTCGAGCGCGGCAAGCTGTGGATGCTGCAGACCCGCAACGGCAAACGCACCGGCAAGGCCGCCTTGCGCATCGCCGTCGAAATGGCGAACGAAGGTTTGATTACAAAAGACGAGGCGGTGTCTCGCGTCGATCCATCCTCGCTCGATCAGCTTTTGCATCCGATGATCGATCCGGAAGCGGCTTTGACGGTGGTCGCCAAAGGCCTTCCAGCCTCGCCGGGTGCTGCTTGCGGCGAGATCGTCTTCAACTCGGACGAAGCCGAGCAAATGAAAACCGCCGGCCGCAAGGCGATCCTTGTGCGGATCGAGACGAGCCCCGAAGACATCAACGGGATGCACGCCGCCGAAGGCATCTTGACGACGCGCGGCGGCATGACCTCGCATGCGGCTGTCGTCGCGCGCGGCATGGGCAAGCCTTGCGTCTCGGGCGCGGGCACGCTGCGCATCGATTATGAGAAAGGCACGATGACGGCCTCCGGCAAGGTCTTCAAGAAAGGCGACATGCTGACGATCGACGGCGGCACGGGGCAGGTGATCCAGGGCGCAGTGCAAATGCTGCAGCCGGAATTCTCCGGCGAGTTCGGCACGCTCATGCAATGGGCCGATTCCGTGCGCCGCATGGGCGTGCGCGCCAATGCAGAGACGCCGGCCGATGCCCGCATGGCGCGGAAGTTCGGCGCCGAAGGCATAGGGTTGAGCCGCACCGAACATATGTTCTTCGCGCCCGAACGTGTCGTCGCGGTGCGCGAGATGATCTTGGCCGATGACGAAGCGGGACGCCGGACGGCGCTCGCCAAGCTCCTGCCGATGCAGCGCTCGGATTTTGCCGAACTCTTCGAGATCATGGCTGGCCTGCCGGTGACGATCCGCCTGCTCGATCCGCCTCTGCACGAGTTCCTGCCGAAGACGGAGGCGGAGG